>NZ_JBWXON010000005.1:0-248623 GCF_056678875.1 Pantoea folii
CTGCTCATCTGCTCATCTGCTCATCTGCTCATCTGCTCATCTGCTCATCTGCTCATCTGCTCATCTGCTCATCTGCTCATCTGCTTTGGGCGCGATAAGTCTCAAGCTTGCGGTTGCCCTACGGGGCCTTTACTCATCGGGCCGCCCGGAACAGGTTGCTCTGTGGGCACATTCGGACGACCATCAGGCCCAATTGGCCTGTCGGATTGCTGGCAACCCATCAGCGAGACCAGACAAGTAATAATCAGCATTCCACCGAATAAACTCTTCATTAATCACGTCCTTTATTTGGGCAACCGAGCGTTGCTTCCTAAGCGTAGTCGATATATCGCTGACGAAAGCCCATAAAAAAGCTGCCATCTCGTTGGAGATGACAGCTTAGAGAAAAATCAATCTGGACGAAGTGACTCAAACTCACTTCATTGAAATCATCACCCCAAATTACCGCTCAGGCGATCGCGGAAATCGCTACTGCGGTTATCCAGCCCGATGACGGTGACTGTCGCACCGTGACGTTGATAGCGGTATTCAATGGCATCCAGTGCCGCGACGCTGGATGCATCCCAGATTTGTGCATGCGTCAGGTCAATGGTGACAACTTTTGGATCGTGTCCGTAATCGAAATGTTCGAATAAATCATTGCTGCTGCCAAAGAACAGCGGGCCGCGCACCGTGTAATAGACCTGTTCACCGTTATCGCTTAACTGGCGTTCAGCATGGATAACATGGGCAATACGGCGTGCAAACAGCATCATGGCGAGGATCACGCCAATCAAAACGCCCAGCGCCAGGTTGCCAGTCCAAACGGTGACCACAACCGTCAGGGCCATCACCGAGGTTTCTGACCACGGCATACGTTTTAGCGTGGCGGGTTGCAGGCTGTGCCAGTTAACAGTTTTCACCGCGACCACCATCATGATGGCCGCGAGGACCACCATAGGAATCTGCGCCATGATCTGGCTCAGTCCGGTGACCAGCAGCAACAGCACAATACCCGCCGCAATGGTTGAGATGCGCGTGCGTGCTTTGCCCAGCTCAACGTTAACAATGGTCTGACCGATCATGGCACAGCCAGCGATACCGCCATAAAAACCGGCCAAAATATTACCGACGCCGAGTGCCCAGGACTCGCGGCGCTTACCTGAAGGCGTATCGGTAATATCGTCCACCAGTTTGGCGGTGAGCAGAGATTCCATCAAACCCACGAAGGCGATACTCAGCGCGGTAGGCCAGACAATCTGTAACGTCTGTAAATTAAACGGCACCAGCAGCGTGGTAAATCCGGGCAAGCCTGAACTCATTGGCCCTTCATCGCCAACGTTAGGCACGCGATAACCCAGCAACAACGCCACCCCGGTGACGACGACAATGGCGACCAGCGGTGACGGGACGCTTTTCAGGATTTTGGGTAACAGCAGCACAATCGCCAGGGTCACGGCAAACAGCACCCATACCAATCCCGATTGCCCCCAGACGTGGGGAACCTGCGCGAAGAAAATCAGAATGCCCAACGCATTCACAAAGCCCAGCATCACTGAACGCGGAATATAGCGCATCATGCGGGACAGCCCGGCAAGACCAAAAATAATCTGAATGATACCGCCGAGAATGACCGCAGGAAGAATGTATTCAACCCCATGCGCGTGGACCATCGGTCCAATCACCAGTGCCACCGATCCCGCTGCTGCCGTGACCATGGCTGGGCGGCCACCTAAAATCGACAAGGTCAGACACAGCACCACCGAGGCAACCAGACTCACTTTGGGATCGACACCCGCAATAACAGAGAAGGAGATCACTTCGGGGATCAGTGCCAGAGCGGTAATCACCCCAGCCAGACACTCACGGGTAAGCAGCGCAGGCGAGCGTAAAACGCTGCCCACGGTAATATCGTTCGCCGCAGGGGCGTGTTCTGTAGATGGGCTCATAAATGTGCAGGCTCTTTAATTATTTTGCGCATACCGTCACGGCATGGCAGCAACCAGTTGGACACTAAACGCGGGTGATGTTAGCGGGCATTGAGGGATGAAGCTAGCGGGAGAGCGAAGAAGAGAGTGATTCCGTCCCTGGAATCCGATATTACACCGAGAGATCGTCAGGTGTTTTGTTAACCACCAGTTCGAGAAGATGACGATAAATATCCAGTTGGATCACATCACTTTCCATCTCAAGGCGATTAATCAGCGAAGCGATGATGGCTTTATTGGTGACCGGCATTCCGGCTTGCAGGATTTCAGCGATGATCTGCCCGAAAACTTCCATCTCGGTGCTGTCGCTGTTACCGGCGAGTTTAAAGTAGTCAGCGATAGCGTCACTGCTGGTGGCGGCGTTTTGCATGTATGAAGCCCTTCAGATCGGTCTGATGGCAACCTGGCCTTCAGTTCCATGATGAAAAACTTACGCGCGGACAGGCGCGTAAGACCCAAACTCATCAACCAACGCAAAAAAGACACCTCTGAAGGTGGAAATCCAAAAACACCTTCAGAGGCGACGCAAAGTGCATCATTCGTTACGGAGCCAGTCGCTGGCTCACGGGAAGTAAACTTATACAATGAACCCTAACTTGTACAATGATATTTTTGAGGAATTTGTGCTTATTGTTATTTATCAGCGATTTAAATGATTTGATTTACACGAAACTTATACAAAATAGCTGTACATGGATAGGCTTTGTGGCAAGCCGCATCTATTTGAGAACAGAGTGGAAGGGCTGAGGCGCGCGAACTACAGTGCTAATGTAAGCAAACTTTTCATCAGGCTGACACTTTGTTTATAATAACGCACTTGTTTAGTTAGGTCTCTAATCATTAGGCTACTACGTTTTGAGTGACTATCCGCAACCTTTTTCGCGTTTATTACATCTTACGGCACATGCATGGCGGCTGGCAGTCGATCGTCGCCTTAAAGAGAGTGGCTTAAGTATGAGCAGTTGGATGGCCATCGCCACAGTGGCCACGGCCATGGAGCCGCCGACCCAGAAAGCGCTGGCCCAACTGTTGGGATTAGAAGAAGCGAGCGTGGTGCCACTGGTAGATCGACTGGTAAAACAGCAGTTACTGGCGCGCGTGCAGCCGAAAGAGGATCGCCGTAAACGCCTGCTGGTGTTGACCGAGCAGGGCGGCGTCGCATTTGCTGAAGTGAAAACCCAGGCAGACAGCTTGCGCGCACAGTTGCTGGCAGACATCGATCCTGAAGCGCTGGCAGTGACCGAGAAGGTTTTGCAACAGCTGCTGGCTCGACTGGGAAGTATCTAATCGTGGCAAAACGCAATCCTTATGCACAACGTGAATGGCTGCCTCATGAAAAACCGATGCTGCCGGGTTCACCTTCCACCCCAATCCACTCGCCCTCAAAGCGCGTGGCGTTTGGCATTATTGGACTGCTGATCTCCATCACCGGCGCGCTCAGTAATGCGCTGGTGACGGCCAATCTTACCAATCTTCAGGGCACCTTTGGCGCTTACAGCAATGAGATTGCCTGGCTGCCGGCTGTCTACGTGATGGGCAACATTTCCATCAACCTGCTGCTGGTTAAATTTCGTCAGCAGTTTGGCCTGCGGCTGTTTACCGAAGCTTTTCTCGTGCTTTACGTCATCGTGGCGTTCTTCCATATCCTGGCCAACGATCTCAGTTCCGCCATTATTGTGCGCACCGCTCACGGGATGGTGGGCGCGGCGCTAAGCTCCCTTGGTATCTATTACCAAATTCAGGCCTGGCCGGCGAAACACCGACTCAAAGCCCTGGTGATCGGCATTACCGCATCGCAGTTGGCGATCCCGCTCGCCCGTTTGTTCTCTACCGAATTGCTCCAGCTGGAAGAGTTGCGCGGTCTTTATCTGTTTGAGTTAGGGCTGGCGATGATAGCGCTCGGTTGTGTTTTGGTGGTGAAGTTGCCGCCGGGCGATCGTATCAAGGCCTTTGAAAAGATGGATTTTGTCACCTTTATCCTGCTGGCACCCGGCATGGCACTGCTGTGCGGCGTGCTATCGCTGGGCCGCATCGAGTGGTGGTTTACCACGCCGTGGTTGGGTATTTCATTAGCCCTTTCGTTGGTGCTGATTGTTGCGGCAGTGGTGGTGGAACATAACCGCGCGAATCCGCTGATTAACACCCGATGGTTAAGCAACGGCATGATTGTACGACTGGGCATTGTGATGATCATGATGCGTATTGTGTTGGCCGAGCAAAACACCGGCGCGGTGGGCTTCCTGCAACAGCTTGGGTTGCTGAATGACCAGATGCGTGGCCTGGCTTTAGCGATTATCGCTGGGGTGATTTTTGGCATGATCGCCAGTGCATTGACCATCAAACCGACGCATTTCAGTTGGCCGATCGTCACCTCGCTGGTGGTGATGATCATCGCCTCGTACATGGATGCACAATCCAGCCCAGTGACACGCGGCAACAATTTGTATGTCAGTCAGTTTTTACTCGGCTTTAGCAGCGCGTTCTTCCTCGCGCCCGCGATGCTGTTAGGGATTGGCGGTGTGGTGACGCAGCCGAAAAATCTGGTGAGTTTTGTGGTGCTGTTTGGCATGAGCCAAAATCTGGGCGGGCTGATTGGCTCGGCTATACTCGGCACCTTCCAGACGTGGCGGGAGAAGTATCACTCCAGCCTGCTGGGCGATCAGCTGTCACAGCTCGATCCCAATGTCATCGAGCGCCTCAGCCAATACAGTTCACTGTTTAGCAGCCAGTTGCCCGACAACGTTCTGCTCAGCGCGCAGAGCAGCAGCCAGTTACAAGCTGTGGCCACACTCCAGGCTAACGTGCTGGCCTACAACGACACCTATTTATTGACTGCCGCGATGGCGCTGATCACCCTGATGTGGGTGCTGTGGCGATTGACGCGGCTGCGTTATATCAACTGGCGTCAGGCACGCCATAATTTGACGGAACAGCGTCAGCAAGCTTCAAACCCGACGGAGAATTCATGAGCCAACAGGACGATATTCAGGCTGCGGAGCGCGAACGCGCCAACCGCCGACGCATTCTTTCCATCGCTTTCGGCAGCGGCATCGTGATCGTTGGCGTATTGGTGATTTTATACGCCTGGCAGCTGTGGCCGTTTACCAGCACGATTCAGTCAACGGAGAACGCCTATGTGCGCGGGCAGGTCACCTTTATCAGCCCACAGGTCAGCGGCTATCTGACCGACGTGAATGTGGTGGATTTACAACCGGTCACCAAAGGGCAGTTACTGATGACCATTGACGATCGTATCTATCGCCAGCGCGTGCATCAGGCGCAAGCGCAGCTGGATATGAAAATCGCTGCGCAAAACAATAACCAACAGCAACGCCGCAGTGCGGAAGCCAATATTCTCAGCAATAAAGCTGCGCTGGAGAATGCCAAAGCCCAGGCGCTGAAAAGCAGCCTTGACCTGAAGCGTGTAGAAAATCTGGCGGCCGATGGGTCGCTCTCCGTGCGTGAACGTGACGCAGCGCGTGCCGCTAACGCGCAGGCGCAAGCGCAACTTCGCCAGGCAGATGCGCAGGTTGCGGTATCGCAGCAGAGTTTACAAACGGTCATCGTGAATCGCGGTTCCCTGGAAGGCGATGTAGCCAGTGCCAAAGCCGCGCTGGAACTGGCCAATATCGATCTGGCCAATACACGTATTATCGCGCCCGACAGCGGACAGCTGGGACAATTGTCGGTGCGTAAAGGGACCTATGTCACGGCGGGCACGCGCCTGACATCAGTGGTGCCGGATAACAAATGGGTGATTGCCAATCTGAAAGAAACACAGCTGGCACGTGTGCGTCCAGGATTACCCGTGACGATTCGGGTTGATGCACTGGACGGCAAGCGTTTTGACGGCCGGGTTGAATTTATTTCCCCCGCTGCCGGTTCGGAATTCAGTGCAATTTCACCGGACAATGCCACCGGTAACTTTGTGAAGATCGCACAGCGTATTCCGGTACGTATTCAAATCCTCGGCGATACTGAAGAATTGCGTCCCGGCATGTCGGTTGAAGTCAATATTGATACTGCAGCAGAGCCGCACAAGGATGTGCCATGAAGCGGTTAATCCTCACCTCGCTGATGACGTTGATGGTCAGCGGCTGCGCGACAGAAGTGGAAAAGGCCCCATCATCCTTACCGATCCCAGACAGTTGGCGCCAGCAGGTTGGCCCGTCGGCAGCTCCCGAAGCACAGTGGTGGCAACGCTTTGGCGACGATAACCTTAATCATTTAGTCAATCAGGCATTGCAACATAACAGCGATATCCTGATTGCCCGTTCACGGGTCGATCAGTACCGCGCGCAATTGCGTGCTGCGCAGGGGGATAATTTCCCCACGCTATCCGCCGGGGTTGCCGCCACACATCAGCGCGCATTGTCGGCAGTAACCGGGCAACCGTATGAGAATGCCGTCTTCCAGGGACTGTTGCAGGCAAACTATGACGTAGACCTCTGGGGCAGTCGCAGCAACAGCATTCTTGCTTCGCAAGCGTCTCTGGATGCCCAGCGTGCTGCAGCTTCAGCGGCTGAATTAACGGTTGCCAGTTCGGTGGCCTCCGGTTACCTCAGTTTGTGCGCGCTGGACGAACAATTGCGTGTCACCGAAGCGACGCTGGCCACGCGTGAAAACTCGTTAAATCTGGCGCAGCGCCAGTTTGAAACCGGCTATACCTCACGACTGGAGTGGATGCAGGCGGCTTCGGAATATCAGACCGCCAAAGCGCAGGTGCCGCAGTTACGGCATCAAATCGAACAACAAGAGAATGCACTCAGCGTGCTGGTGGGCATGAATCCGCGCGAGATTGCCCGTACCCGCAACTTCGACCATATCAAACCGCAGACGCTGCCGGCGTTGTTGCCGTCTCAGCTGCTCAACCGCCGCCCGGATATCGTGCAGGCACAGCGTCAGTTGATTGCCGCGGATGCCTCGCTGGCTTCGGCGCAGGCCGATTTATTGCCTTCACTTAATCTGACGGCGACCGGCACGCTGCAAAGTTTTCAACTGCATCAGTTACTCGACAATCCCTTCCGCCTGTGGAGCATTGGCGGTAGCATTCTCGCACCACTATTAAACCGCGAAGCACTGACGGCGCAGGTGGATGTGGCGATGGCCGCACGTAACCAGGCGCTTTATGGCTATGAGAAAGTGGTACGCGGTGCCTTTTCAGATGTGGATAACGCGTTGGATGCCATTCGCCGCAGTGAGGAACAGCTGACGGAATTGCAGAAGCAAGAAGGCTATGTGACAGAAGCATACCGCATCGCACGTAATCGTTATCAGAACGGTTATGCCTCTTATCTGGATGAACTGGACGCGCAGCGCACCTTGTTTAACACTCAGCTCAATATTGTCTCAGTGAAAAACACTCTGTTGCTCGCACAAATCGATCTTTACCGATCGCTCGGCGGCGGCTGGCAGGGCTAAACATCATGCCTCAAGCCGGTTTTGCGGCAGATTTTACGCTGTAAACCCGGCAATTTCTGCTTTTGCCATGAAATGAGGCGCTGCTTAAGTCATTCGTGCTTTTTTTTACTTGTCTTTACATATAGTGGTATTATTCGCGCGCTTTACAAAGTCTGAACGGATCAGTGCAAGTTCAATTACGCACACGGTCGCCATTTGTGGTGATTGGCTACGACAGGGGAAACAAAGGAAATGATGAATAAAAAAGCGGCGCTTGCCTTAATCGTGACAGCGGCATTAATGACGGGTTGCGCACCGCGCACCGCGCCCATTCAGAACGTGAGCCAGACCGTTGGGCAAAGCTACACGGATAGTCAAATGCAGCGCGCCATTGTTGAAGCCGGTGCGGCCAACCACTGGGTGATTTCCCCGGCAGGCCCGGGCGTGATGAACGGTAAGCTGTCCGAGCGCGGTCATACGGCCGACATTCGCATCACATATGCTGCAAACAGCTACCGCATTGATTACGTGAGCAGTACCAATCTGAAAGCGGGCAGTGGCCAGATCCATCGTAACTACAACCGCTGGATTCAGAATCTGAACCAGGGTATTCAGACGCGTCTTGCGGTTCAGGCCGTAAAATAAGCGCCATGCGTGATCGCTGACATAATGTTTTAAAGAAAGCGCTAACGCTGCCGAAAGAGAAAACAGGCGGGCCACGTGCCCGCCTTGTTAATCGGCGACATTCGCATGAGACGGATGACGGACTCGAACGCAAGCAGGGAAGGGATGCCGCACAGCGAAAATCTGACCATCCCTGAGGCTGAAGAAAGAATACAGGTATGAAACTCGCTTACACCCTGGTTGACTGGCACGCGATTGCACCAGGTCACAGCACTGCCGATGAGTGGCAGCACTGGGCCGGACAGCAAACCGCGTTGGACGCCACCCTACCGATCGCCAAACCCCAATTTTTGCCGATGATGACTGCACGCCGCCTGAGTGCGGGCAGCCGTGCGGCTGTGGAGAGCGGGCTGGCGCTACTGGCACGTCAAACGGTGGATGCCATTGTGTTTACCAGCCGCCACGGTGAGCTGGAACGTAATCTGCGCATACTCACGGCGTTAAAAGATCAGCAGGCGCTCTCTCCGACCGATTTTGCCATGTCCGTACACAACTCTGCGGTGGGTAGCTTAACCATTGCGGCGCGACAGCCGCTGGTTTCTTCGTCAATTTCAGCGGGCATGGACAGTTTTCAACAGGGTTTGCTTGAGGTCGCGGCTTTGCATCAGGCGGGCTACGCGCAGGTGCTGCTGGTGGATTTTGACGGCGTAGTACCTGCCTATTATCAGCCGTGGCTACCCGAAATTGACCGCTTAAACGCCCCTTACGCGGTGGCTTTGTTGCTGCAATCTGGCAATGAGTGGCGCTGCACAGCAGAGCCCGCGCGCCCCGCAGCCGAGACTTTGCCGCAAAGTCTGCAATTCCTGCAGGCGATGTTGCAAGGTGACGAACGAATGACGATTGCCGGTGAACGTCACCTGTGGCACTGGGAGCGTCATCATGGCGGATAATTCGTTAGCCCTGCGCTGGCGTGCTGGCTGCAACTTTTACTGGCGACTGGTGATGACTGCCGTGAGTTTTACGCTGTTCAGCGTGGGCGGTCTGCTGCTGTCTGTGACCTGGTTTAACCTGCTGTTGCTGATTCAGCGCGATGGCCTGCGTCGTCGTCAGATTGCACGCAGCAGCATTGCCTGGAGCTTCCGCTGTTTCCTGCGCTTTTGTCGCTTTGTCGGTGTTTACGATTATCAGATCATTGGTGCCGAGCTACTGCGCCAGGATCGCGGCTGTCTGATCGTCGCCAATCATCCTTCGTTAATTGATTATGTGATGATTGCTTCGGTGCTTCCGGAGATGGATTGTCTGGTCAAAGCCGAACTGCAGCACAACATTTTTTTTAATGGCGTCATCAAATCTGCCGATTACCTGATTAACAGCGAAGCCGATACCTTGCTGCCCGATAGCCAGCAGCGTTTAGCGCGCGGCGATACCATCCTGATTTTTCCTGAAGGGACGCGTACCCGTTATGGTGAACCGTTAAAGCTGCAACGCGGTGCCGCCAATATCGCGGTGCGTGCCGGATGCGATCTGCGCGTGGTACATATCAGCTGCACCCAGCGTATGCTCGATAAGCAAAGTCGCTGGTATCAGATTCCGCTGGTTAAACCCGTTTTTACTGTACGCGTAAAATCGCGTATTGATAGCCAGGCGTTCAGTGAAGCCGAAGAAGATGCGCAGCCGCTCGCCGCGCGTCGCCTGACGCGTCACTTGCAACAGGCACTGGTCCCTGAAGAGACAAAGTAAGTTATGCAAGCACTGATTGACGACATCAAACTGATGATTATCGACACGCTGAATCTGGAAGATATCAGCCCGGACGATATAGAAACCGACGCACCCTTGTTTGGCGAAGGGTTGGGACTCGATTCAATCGATGCCCTTGAGCTGGGACTGGCGGTGAAAAATCGCTTCGGCGTACAGCTTTCCGCAGAAAGCGAAACCTTACGCGCGCACTTTTTTTCCGTGGCCACGCTGGCCGCGTTTGTTGAACAACAGCAAGCCTGAGAACAGTCAAGATGATGAATAAAGACGAAATTTACCAGGAAGTGGCCTCGCTGCTCACCTCGCTGTTTGAAATTGATGCCGATGATATCCGCCCGGATGCCCGTTTGTATGAAGATCTCGAACTCGACAGCATTGATGCGGTCGACATGGTGGTGCACCTGCAAAAACGTACCGGCCGTAAAATCAAACCCGAAGCCTTCCGTGCCGTTCGCACCGTGCAGGATGTGGTGGACGCTGTCGTTCAACTGATGCGCGACGAAGCCTGATTCCCGGCATGACAGCATTTCTGCGCCTGTTAAATGGTCTGGCCCTGCTGGCCTGGCCGTTTCTGGTGTGGCTTGCCGTCACCCATCCGCAATGGCGTGGTGTGATTGCTCTGTTAGCCCTGCTGTTTGGCTGGCGCATCTGGCAGTTACGTCATGTGCAGGGCGCGATGGGGCGGGTGATGCTGTCGCTGGCGCTGGTGGGGACCTTACTGTGCCTCGCCAGCATGCTGTTGCGCAGTCAGCATTTGTTGCTGTGGTATCCGGTAGTCGTGAATGGGCTGATGCTGCTGCTGTTTGGCACATCTTTGTGGAGCCCGATGCCGCTGGTCGAGCGTTTAGCGCGGCTGCGTGAAGCGGATTTGCCCGCGCGGGCCGTGCGCTATACGCGGCGCGTGACACAGGTATGGTGTGGTTTTTTCATTTTTAACGGCAGCGTGGCGTTGGCCACTTGCCTGCTCAATGATCTCTCGCTGTGGACACTCTGGAATGGGTGCATCAGCTATCTGCTGATGGGCACGCTGATGGGCGGCGAATGGTTGCTGCGTCAGCGTATGAGGAACAAGGCATGAAGGTGGTGAGTATCCGCGACTGGCTCGAAGCGCCGGATCGTGTCGTGGCCTGGCAAGGGCAGCAACAGCATTGGTTATCGGAGATGCGTCAGCAGGTGCTGGCGTTAGTGGAAACAGTACAGCGCCTGCCGGGCCAGCATTGGGCGTTATGCTTCGATAACAGTTATCACTTTACGGCTGCGCTGCTGGCGTTATGGCACGCCGGTAAAACACCGGTGATCCCCGGACATTGTCGGGCCGCGCAGCTGGAAGAGATGGCAGAACAATTGGATGGCGTGATCAGCGATATGCCGCTGGCGGTGTCCCTGCCACAGTTGCGCTGGGACGGTGCACTGGCGCTGGGCGAACTGCCTGCCATCGCCGAAGATGCCGAACTGGTGCTGTTCACCTCCGGCTCCACCGGCACGCCGCGTCGCGTGGTGAAATCACTGCGTGCACTCGATCTTGAAGCGCAGTGGCTGGCAGCGTTATGGGCCGACCGTCTGCAGCAATGCCACGTGATTGCGTCAGTGAGCCATCAACATCTGTATGGCCTGACGTTTCGCATTGTGTTGCCGATGGCGCTGAGCTTGCCACTTGCCGCTCAGCAAATTTTTTACGGTGAACAGCTCGCCGATCAGCGTCGCGATCGTCGCTACGCCTTTATCAGTAGCCCGGCTTTTTTGCGTCGCCTGGATCCTGCCCTCGATGCACCTTCATGTGCGCTGATTGTTTCGGCTGGCGGGGCTTTGCCCTGGGCTGATGCACAGCACGCTCAGCGCGCCTTTGAGTGTGCGGTGGATGAGATTTACGGCAGCACCGAAACCGGCGTGATCGGCTGGCGCTGTGCGCAGGAAGAAAACGCCCCGTGGCACTGTTTTCCTCAGGTCAGGCTGGAGCGGCAGGCATCTGCTGAATGGCGGGTGTTTTCGGCGTTGCTGGAAACCACTGAGGGTTGGCCGCTCGACGATCGGATTGTACAACAGCCCTCCGGCACGTTTCAGCTGGCGGGCCGTCAGGATCGGGTGGTGAAGATCGAAGATAAGCGCGTTTCACTCAGTGAGATCGAGCGAAGACTGCTGGCCTTACCCGGCGTAGAAGACGCGGCCGCTCTGGCGATTCAGCGTCACGGACGCCAGGCGATTGGCGTGGTGCTGGCTTTGCCGGACACGCTGGATGCCGCAACGCTGACCCAACGTAAGAAACAATGGAAAATCGCGCTGCAACCCTGGCTGGAGCCGGTTGCCATGCCGCGCTACTGGCGCGTGGTCAACGCGATTCCGGTTACGGCGCAAAGCAAACGCGCCTGGCCCCAAATTGAGGAACTGTTTGATGTTGCCGGTTGAACTCAACGCCCTGCAGCAGGGCGCAACACTGACGCTGCGCCTGCATGCTGCCGCGGATCTGTTTTGGTTCCGCGGCCACTTCCCGACCTTACCGATTTTACCCGGCGTGGCGCAGCTCGACTGGGCTTTACATTACGGCCTGTCACGCCTGGCCATCGGTAAACACTTCCGTTCAATTGAGAACATCAAGTTTCAGCAGCCGGTGCCGCCTGATGCGGAGCTAGAGCTGCAGCTGAGCTGGCAGGAAGACAAATCACTGCTGAGCTTCAGCTACAGCCTGATTTACGCGGACAGCACTGAGATTGCCAGCAGCGGGAAGATTCGCCTGTGCTGAATGTGCCTTTCAAACCCTGTGTTTTGATTCCCTGTTACAACCACGGCGCCATGCTGGCCTCGGTGCTGGCGCGGCTGGCTCCCTTTAATCTGCCGGTGATTATCGTCGATGACGGCAGTGATACGCAGACTCAGCAGCAGATCGCTGACCTTGAGGCTCCACAGCTGGATATCCTCACCTTACCGGTTAATCAGGGCAAAGGTGCGGCGGTGATCGCCGGGATGCGCCGGGCCGCCGCAGCAGGATACAGCCACGCGCTACAACTCGACGCGGATGGTCAGCATCAGGTGGAAGACACGCCGCGCATGCTGGCGGAAGCGGAAAGCCATCCCGATTGCCTGATCTCCGGCCAGCCTGTTTACGATGATTCCATTCCGAAATCCCGCTTGTATGGCCGTTACATCACCCATTTTTGGGTGTGGATTGAAACGCTCTCCTTCTCGCTAAAAGACAGCATGTGCGGTTTCCGCGTCTACCCGCTGCGACCTTCATTGGCACTCTGCGATCGCCACCCGATTGGCCAGCGCATGGATTTCGACACCGAAATAATGGTGCGACTCTACTGGCAGGGCACGCCGAGCCGCTTTATCAGCACGCGCGTCACCTATCCGGAAAGTGGCCTGTCACATTTTGATGCCTTGCACGACAACCTGCGTATCTCATGGATGCACACGCGCCTGTTCTTTGGCATGGTGCCGCGCATCCCACAGTTACTGAGCCGGGGTAAAACGGCGCAGCACTGGGCCGCCACGCCAGAGCGTCGGGGTCAGAGCGGGTTGCGTTTTATGCTGTGGTTGTATCGTCGCGCCGGGCGGCTGCCGTTTGTGCTGTTGCTATGGCCGGTGGTGGCGGTTTACTGGTTGAGCGGACGTGAGGCGCGTGCCGCCTCTCAGCAATGGCTGACGCGGGTGCAGGCAGAAGCCAGTAAACAGCAGATTGCCCTGCCGACGCCGATCAATAGCTATCGCCACTTTCTGCGCTTTGGTTACAGCATGCTGGACAAAGTCGCCAGCTGGCGCGGAGAGGTGCAGTGGGGACGCGATATTGATTTTGCGCCGGGTGCCGAAGCGGTCATCCGTGCTGCGGAGGGCAAAGGACATTTGATCCTCGCGTCGCATCTGGGTGATATCGAAGCCTGCCGCGCGATGGCAAAGCAGGTCAGTGGGCTGGTGATCAATGCGCTGGTGTTTACCGATAACGCCCAGCGCTTTCGCGAGGTGCTGGAGAGCATTGCACCGCAGGCCGGGGTGAATCTGATGCCGGTCACCGATATCGGCCCGGATACCGCCATCCTGCTGCAGCAAAAACTGGATGCCGGGGAATGGGTGGCGATTGTCGGCGATCGTACCGCCGTGCATCGTCAGCGCGGGGGCGAACGCCGCGTGGTGTGGAGTGCATTTATGGGCCGTCCGGCACCGTTTCCGCAGGGGCCTTTTGTCCTGGCCGCCGCCTTACGCTGTCCGGTGCTGTTGATGTTTGCCTTACGGGAACATGGCAGACTGCGCGTGCATTGTGAACCCTTTGCCGATCCGATCCTGCTGCCGCGAGCCCAACGACAGGCGGCGCTGCAGGCCACGGTGGATCGCTATGCCGAACGACTGCAGCAGCATGCGCTGATGGCGCCGCTGGACTGGTTTAACTTTTACGATTTCTGGACGTTACCAGAGGAGAAGAGCCGCGATGAGTGAACATATCTGGCGCGCTGAGGTTGAATTAACCGTGTCGTTCCACGACTGCGACCCGATGGGCGTGGTGTGGCACGGCAACTATTTCCGCTTTTTTGAAGTGGCGCGTGAAGCGCTGCTGCGCAGCATCAACTACAGCTACGGTGAGATGACCGCCAGCGGTTTTGTCTGGCCAGTGGTAGATACGCGTGTCAAATATCGCCAGCCGTTACGCTGTGAAGAGGTGATCCGCGTGGAAGCCCGCATAACCGAATACGAAAACCGCCTGCGTATCGATTATGTGATCCGCAATGCCGCGGGCCAGATCACCACCAAAGCACACACGCTGCAGGTGGCGGTCGATGCGGCAAGTCAGGAAATGAATTACGTTTCACCCGATATTTTATTTGAACGCCTGGGAGTCAAACCGTGATCAGAACTCTTTGTCTGATGCTGACGTTGCTGTGTGCCAGCGCACAGGCCATCACGTTGGATCAGCTGCAGCAGCGTTTTGCCAGCCAGCCGGTGATCCGCGCCAACTTCGAGCAGGTGCGTACCATTTCTGGTATGTCGCAGCCGCTGGTGTCGCGTGGCCAGTTATTAATCGCCCAGCAACAAGGTTTGTGGTGGCATCAGGCCACGCCGTTTGTGATGACCTTGATTCTCGATGATAAACGCATGGTGCAGAGCATGAGCGGTCAGCCGCCGCAGGTGATCACCGCCGACAGTAACCCGCAGATGTTCCAGTTCAACCATCTGCTGCGCGCCTTGTTCCAGGCCGACGAAAAGGTGCTGCGTGAGAATTTCGAACTCGATTTCCATGATAAAGGGAATGACCAGTGGCAGCTCAGCCTGACGCCTAAGGCGGCACCGCTGAACAAAATCTTCAATCGCATCGATCTACAAGGTGCAGCCTTCCTTAACAGCATTACGCTGGATGATAAGCAGGGCGATAAAACCGCCATCACCTTAAGTGATACCCGCACCGAGCCGAAACAATTGACTGATGAAGAGCGAGCGCGTTTTGCCCCAGCGCAGTGAGAAAACCGCTGCGCTGCTGTGGCTGGCGGTTTGCCTGGCATTGGCGGTGGCACTGGCCATCCTGTTGCCGCGCAGCCAGCTGAACAGCAGCGTGCTGGCTTTACTGCCGCAACAAAATCTGGGGCAAGCGCCGGCAGAGATTCAGCAAGGGTTTATGCAGCGGCTGGATCGTCAGCTGGTGTGGCTGGTGAGCGCCGATAACGATCACGGCGATGAAGCGGCAAAGTGGTGGCAAGCGCAGCTGCAGGCGCTGCCGATGCTGAAACAGGTGAGCGGTGCGCTGGATGATGACCAGATGCAGCGTTGGGGCACTTACGCTTTCCAGCATCGCAATGGCCTGATCGATCCGTTGACGCGCGCCCGTCTGCAAAACGGCGGTACAGCACAAGCCGACTGGATTCTGGCGCAACTGTTCTCAGCGTTTGCCGGTGTGAGCAGTAAAGAAATTCAAAACGATCCGCTGATGCTGGTGCGTGGCGCGCAGCTGGCACTGCAGCAGAATGCCAGCAAAATGGTACTGCATAATGGCTGGTTAACCGTGAATGACGCCCAGCAGCGCCGCTGGTATTTCCTGCACGGTGAACTGGCGAGAAATGCCTTTAGCATTCAGCAAAGTCATCAGTTGGTGACCGCCCTCAACCAGCTTGAACAGCAGTTAAGAACGCGCTGGCCAGATGCGCAGCTGTTAACGCGTGGCACAGTGCTGTTTAGCGATGATGCCAGCCAGCGCGCGCAGCATGATGTCGAGACGCTCGGCAGCGTCACACTGGCCGGCTTGCTGCTGCTGGTGTGGCTGGTGTTCCGCTCGCTGCGACCGCTGGCGCTGTGTGCGCTCTCGGTGGCGATAGGCGCGATGGCGGGTACGGTGCTGACCTTGATCTGTTTTAGTGAGCTGCATCTCACGACTTTAGTGATGAGCCTCAGCATTGTCGGCATCTCTGCCGATTATACCTTGTACTATCTGACGGAACGCATGGTACACGGCGAACAAAACACGCCGTGGCAAAGCCTGCATAAAGTGCGCGCCACGTTACTGCTGGCACTGGGCACCACGGCGATTGCCTGGTTGCTGATGCTGCTGGCACCGTTCCCCGGTTTGCGCCAACTGGCGGTGTTCGCCGCCAGCGGGTTAAGTGCATCTTGCCTGACGGTGATCTGTTTTTATCCATGGCTGGTGCGCGGCCTGCCGGTGCGACCGATTCCCGGTATGGTGTGGCTGGCGCGCTGGTTAGCGGCATGGCGTCGCAACACGCTGTTAAAAGTTGGATTGCCGCTACTGGTGGCGATCTATGCATTGAGCGGCATGATTCAGCTGCGCGTCGATGACGATATTGCTCATCTGCAGAGCGCTCCGGCTAAATTACTGGCACAGGATCGGCAACTGGCACAGCTGACGGGACAACAGGCCGACCAAACCTGGTTCGTGGTGTGGGGGGATAACGAGCAGCAGGCATTGCAACGTCTCAGCGCACTGACACCCAAGCTACAACTGGCGCAGCAGCAGGGCTGGATGGCGGGTTATCGCGTATTGCCGCTTAATTCGCTGGATCAGCAACAGCAGGATCTGCAGCTGTTGCAGCAGGCTGCGCCGAATATCCTGACGCGGTTAAAACAGGCGGGCATCACATTAGCCAATGCCGATCTTGCTGCGATGCCAGTCAATGCCGATGACTGGCTGGCAAGTCCGCTTAGCGAGGGCTGGCGTTTGCTGTGGTTGTCGCTGCCGGATGGACGCAGCAGCGTGCTGGTGCCGGTCAATGGCGTGAAAAACAGTGCGGCGTTATTGGATTTAGCTACGCAGCAGGCGGGGGTGAGCTGGGTCGATCGCAAAGCCAGTTACGATGAGCTGTTCCGCTTTTGGCGTACGCTGCTGAGTGGCCTGTTGGCGCTGGCGTTGTTGCTGATCACCGTCAGTTACATCGTGCGCCTTGGCCTGCAAGCGGGTTTACGCAGCGCCTTGCCTTCCTGGTTGTCGCTGGCGGCAGCGCTGGCAACATTAGGCTGGATTGGCGCCAGCCTGAACTTATTTGCCTTGCTGGCGCTGATTCTGGTACTCGGTATTGGCATCAATTACACGCTGTTCTTCAGTAATCCACGCGGGACGCCGCTGACCTCGATGCTGGCGGTTACGCTGGCGATGATGACCACTCTGCTGACGTTGGGCATGCTGGTGTTCAGCAGCACAACGGCGATCAGTGGTTTTGGCACCGTGCTGTGCAGCGGGATCTTTTGTGCATTCTTGTTAGCGCCGCTGGCGCTGGCACCAGGGAAAAGGAAGCAACGATGAAAACAGGTGCTTTGTTGTTGATGCTGAGCCTGCTGTTAAGCGGTTGTGCGCAGCATGACAGCGCATCCAATCGGCCCACCGCGTGGCTGAAACCGGGCGTGCGCGTGACTTTGCCTGCGCCGGGCATTTCACCCGCGTTTCAGCAGCAGCAACTGCTGACCGGCCACGCCAAAGGTAAAACCCAGTCACTGCTGGTGCTGTTAAGCGCCGATTCACAGCAAATCAGCCTGGCGGGTTTGTCCTCGCTGGGCATTCGCTTGTTCCGTGTGACCTATGATAAAAACGGGATTCATACGCAGCAGATGATGGCGCTGCCAGAAATGCCGCCAGCCAGCCAGGTGCTGGCGGATGTGATGCTGAGCCACTGGCCGCTCAGCGCATGGCAGCCGCAGTTGCCGCCAGGCTGGCAACTGGTCGACGAGGGTGATCGTCGTGAGTTGCGCGATCCTGCCGGTAACGTGGTGACGTTGATTCGCTATCTGCAACGGGGAACCGTACGTGAACCGATCAGCATCGACCAGCGCGCCTTCGGTTATCAAATTCAAATTCAGCATCTGGACGCATCTTCATGATCTACATTTCGGCGTTTGGCATGGTGAATGCGCTTGGCAACTCACTGGAGCAGATTGCCGCGCAGTTAACCTCAGGCCACGCACCCGGCATGCAGCCGCGCGAAGGCTGGTTGCAGCAAGGTAAAACCTGCTGGCTGGGCGAGGTGCCGGGCGAACTGCCAGCTGTGCCCGCCGCACTCGCCGCGCATAACACGCGCAATAATCAGCTGCTGCTGGCGGCGCTGGCGCAGATCCGTCCGGCTGTGGATGCGGCGATTGCCCGCTTTGGTCGTGAACGTGTCGCGGTGGTGCTGGGCACTAGCACCTCGGGCGTGGACGAAGGTGATCGTCAGGTTGACAGAGGCTTACCGGGTTACGATTACCGCATGCAGGAGTTGGGCGATCCGTCGCGTTTCCTGGCGCACTACCTTGAACTGGACGGCCCGGCGTACACGATTTCTACTGCCTGTTCCTCCAGTGCACGCGCGTTGATCAGTGGACAGCGCTTGATTGAGGCCGGTCTGGTGGATGTGGCGCTGGTGGGCGGTGCGGATTCATTGAGCCGCATGCCAATAAACGGTTTTGCCAGCCTGGATTCGTTATCCGAACGCCAGTGCGCACCGTTCAGCGCAGAACGTGACGGTATTTCTATCGGTGAAGCGGGGGCGCTGCTGCTGCTGACGCGTGAGCCGCAGTCGCTGGCGCTGCTTGGTGCGGGTGAGTCATCAGACGCCTGGCATATGTCGGCTCCGCATCCAGAAGGCATTGGCGCCGAGCAAGCGATGAAGATGGCGCTGAAGCAGGCCCAATTGCAGCCGCAGGATATCGGCTACATTAATCTGCACGGCACCGCGACACCGCTCAACGATCAGGTCGAGTCGGACGTGATTCATCGTTTGTTTGGCGATAGCGTGCCTTGTAGCTCCACTAAGCACCTGACGGGCCACACGCTCGGCGCGGCGGGTGCGACCGAGGCGGCGCTGGCGGCACTCATCGTGCAGCAGAATCTGGCGTTACCGGCGCAGGATTTTAGCGCCACTACCCTGGATAGCACGCTGCCGGTTTGCGGACTGCTGACTTTGCCACAGCCGCTGGCGCGTCCCATCATCGCCTCAAACTCTTTTGCCTTTGGCGGGAACAACACCTGCCTGATTGTAGGAAAGCCTGATGACTGATTTTCTGCCGGTGGGCGACTATCTGCCGCACCGTGCACCGATGCTGCTGCTGGATCGCGTGATTCAGGTCAGCGATGAGCGTGTGGTGTGTGAAGTGACCATCAACCACCAGGGCGTACTCGCGCCGTTTCTTAATGCGCAGGGCGAGCTGCCCGCGTGGTTTGGCGTCGAGATCATGGCGCAGACCGTTGGCGTCTGGTCTGGCTTTCATGCCCGACAGCGCGGCGATCGGAATATCCGCCCCGGCATGTTACTGGGGGGACGCGGCTATCGTGCCGCTGCTGCCACCTTTGCCGCAGACAGCACGCTGCGGGTGGAGATGCATCTGCTGATGCGTGACGACAAGCTCGGTAGCTTTGAAGGTGAGATCCGCAGTCAGGACGCGGTCCTTGCCAGCGGTCGGCTGAATACCTATCAGCCGGATGAACAGGAACTTAATCAATTACAACAAGGGATGCAGCCATGACGCGCAGCGTATTAGTGACCGGCGCCAGTAAAGGGATTGGCCGCGCCATTGCGCTTCGCCTGGCGCAGGATGGTTTCAACGTGGTGGTGCATTACCACCGTGATGCAGCGGGTGCACAACAGACGCTGGCGGACATCACGAATGCGGGCGGAGTGGGGCGCACTCTGCAGTTTGACGTGGCCGATCGCGAAGCCACACGCACGGCAATTGAAAACGATATCGCCGAACACGGCGCCTATTACGGCGTAGTGAACAATGCCGGTATTACGCGTGACGGCGCTTTCCCGGCCCTGACCGAAGATGAGTGGGACAGCGTGATCCACACCAACCTCGACAGCTTCTACAACGTGATTCATCCCTGTGTGATGCCGATGATTGGTCTGCGTAAAGGCGGCCGAATCGTCACCCTATCCTCGGTGTCCGGTATCATGGGCAATCGCGGTCAGGTGAATTACAGCGCGGCCAAGGCAGGGATTATTGGTGCCACCAAAGCGCTGGCCATCGAGTTAGCAAAACGCAAAATCACCGTGAACTGTATCGCGCCAGGTTTGATTGACACCGGCATGACGGATCTGGAGCCGATGGTGATCGACGAAGCGCTGAAAATCATCCCGATGAAACGGATGGGCGCGGCTGAGGAAGTCGCCGGGCTCGCCAGCTATTTGATGTCGGATATTGCGGGCTACGTAACGCGTCAGGTGATTTCAATTAATGGAGGTATGCTGTGATGCAGCGGGTCGTGGTAACCGGAATGGGGGGCGTCACTGCCTTTGGTGAAAACTGGCCAGCGGTGGCTGCGCGCATTAAGCAGGGGCAAAATGCAGTGCGTAAAATGCCGGAATGGCAGATTTACGACGGCTTACACACCTTGCTCGGTGCCCCGGTCGATAACTTCGAACTGCCTGCGCACTACACGCGCAAACGCATTCGTTCGATGGGGCGAGTGTCGCTAATGGCGACGCGCGCCACCGAGTTGGCGCTGGAACAGGCCGGCTTGATCGATCACCCGGTGCTGACCAGCGGGGAAACCGGTATTGCCTATGGTTCATCTACTGGCAGCACCGGCCCGGTCAGTGAATTTGCCACCATGCTGACAGAAAAACATACCAACAACATTACCGGCACCACCTATGTGCAGATGATGCCGCATACCACGGCGGTGAACGCCGGGCTGTTCTTTGGCCTGCGCGGCCGGGTGATCCCGACTTCCAGCGCCTGCACCTCGGGCAGCCAGGCGATTGGCTATGCGTGGGAAGCGATCCGCCATGGTTATCAAACCGTGATGGTGGCGGGCGGTGCGGAAGAGTTGTGTCCTTCCGAAGCGGCGGTGTTTGACACGTTGTTTGCCACCAGCCAACGCAACGATGCACCGCATTCTTCACCGTCACCTTTTGATCAGCATCGCGATGGGTTGGTGATTGGCGAAGGCGCGGGAACCTTGATCCTCGAATCACTGGAGCATGCCCAGGCACGCGGCGCCACCATTTACGCCGAACTGGTGGGTTTCCACACCAACTGTGATGCGGCGCATATTACCCAGCCGCAGCGTGAAACCATGCAGATCTGCATCGAACGCGCGCTGAAAACGGCGGGTGTGACGCCGGAGCAGATTGGCTATATCAACGCCCATGGCACGGCCACCGATCGCGGCGACATCGCTGAAAGTCAGGCCACCGCGGCGATTTTTGGCAATGACACGCCAATCTCCTCGCTGAAAAGCTATTTTGGTCACACGCTCGGTGCTTGTGGTGCACTGGAAGCCTGGATGAGCATTGAGATGATGCGAGAAGGGTGGTTTGCGCCCACGCTGAATCTGACGCAGCCCGCCGCAGAGTGTGGCGATCTGGACTATATCATCGGCGAATCACGCTCGATCGATACCGATTATATTCAATCCAACAACTTTGCCTTCGGGGGTATCAACACCTCGCTGGTGTTTAAACGCTGGCGCGACGCCTGAATTCCCGACTGTCAGCGGCTTCAATAAGTGAAGCCGCGACGCCTAAATTCCCACACAGTCAGCGGTTTCAATCAACGAAGTCACAACGCCTAAATCCCCCAGACTGACGGCGGTTTCAATAAACGAAGCCGCGGTACTCTTATTTTTACCGGCCTTAAATCCCCACATTTTCTGAGTGAAATTACAGTGGTCAGGGCAATTAGCGCAGGGTGTTTTCGTTTTCTTAACAAATAAGCGCATCTGACCACGCTGAGTTGAGGAAGTTCAGCGATTTTGCTTGCTTTCGTAATAACACTCCGCATAATCGCAAACCGTAATAAAAATGATTATCAATATATTTCGTATCAGGGGATATCCATGCGTACTTCGCCTTTCAATCCCGGACTGAAACCGACGCTGCTTGCTGTTCTGGTCAGTGCCGGTTGTTTGCCAGTGATGGCTGCTACCACCAACACCACAACGTCTTCAACCGCGGCCAAAAACGAGCAGCAGACGCTGACCGTAACCGCGACGCCACAAGCTGACTTCAAATCCGGCGGCAATGATTTAGTACCCGCGTACCTCGACGGGCAAATCGCCCACGGCGGCCGCCTCGGCATGCTAGGTGAGCAGAATGCGATGGACGTGCCGTTTAACGTCATCGGCTTTACCTCGAAAATGATTCAGGACCAGCAGGCAAAAACCATCGCTGATGTCGTGCGTAATGACGCAGGCGTTCAGAATGTTAAAGGCTACGGTAACTTTGCCGAGGCTTATCGCATCCGTGGCTTTGAATTGGATGGCGACGACATGACCTTCGGTGGTCTGGCAGGCGTGGTGCCGCGTCAGGTGATGGACGCTTCCCTGATTGAACGCGTCGAAATTTTCAAAGGCGCTAACAGCCTGGTCAACGGCGCGGCGTCATCTGGCGTCGGTGGCATGATCAACCTGGAGCCGAAGCACGCGGAAGATGCGCCGATTACCCGCGTTGGCGTGGATTACACCTCTTCTTCTCAGGTCGGCGGAACGCTGGACGTGGGTCGTCGTTTCGGTGATAACAACCAGTTTGGCGTACGTTTCAATGCAGTTCATCGCGAAGGTGAGACTGGCGTCGATGGTGAAAAGAAACGCACCACGGCAGCATCATTGGGCCTGGATTATCGTGGCGATCGTCTGCGCACCTCGCTGGACGTGGGCTATCAGAAAAAGACCTATCATGATGCGCTGCAGGGCGTGAAATTCGGCGACTTCATCCCAGAGGTTCCCTCCAATTCGCACAACTACAGCCAGAAATGGGTGTATAGCGATATGGAATCCGAATTCGGAATGGCGAAAGCGGAATACGATATCACCGATAGCTGGACGGCCTATGCCGGACTGGGTGCACAGCACGCCCACGAAACCGGTAACTATGGTTCGCCAACGGTTACCGACACTAATGGTGATGGCACTATCAGCAGTTTCTACTCCAACCGTATTCAGGACAACATGAGCGGTATGGTGGGTCTGCGCGGTGATTTCCACACCGGTTTCGTCAGTCATAAAGTCAATGTGGGCTATTCAGCATTAACCACCAATGCCAAAAACGCCTACAACATGTCGCTGGTCGGCACGCCGTTCAACATTTACAACAGCGGCGATGTTGCAGAGCCGGCAGCGACCTTCGCCGGTGGTAAATTCTCAGACCCGCTGACGACAGCCCGCACACGTACGCAAGGTTATCTGCTGAGTGACACATTAGGCGTGTTTGACGATACGCTGCTATTCACCGTGGGTGCGCGCCATCAGAAAGTGGTAGTGCGTAATTATGCTTACGGCACAGGCGCGGAAGATGTTGCGTCTCGCTATACCAACGATCGCTGGATGCCAACGTATGGCGTGGTTTATAAACCATGGAAAGAAGTTTCCTTCTACGCCAACCATACTGAAGCCTTACAGCCAGGCAGCGTGGCACCAAATACCGCGACCAACTACGGCAGCGTGACCGGTGTTGCCCACTCTAAGCAAAACGAAATCGGTGTTAAAACTGACTTTGGCCGCGTGGGTGGATCGTTAGGTCTGTTTGAAATTAAGAAACCATCAGGCCTGTTAAACAGTGACGGCGCCTATGTGATGGATGGCGAGCAGCGTCACCGTGGGCTGGAAGCCAACGTCTTTGGTGAGCCGGTTCTGGGTCTGCGCTTAAATGCCAGTGCGACCTGGATCGATCCAGTGATGACGAAAACCTCCGGCGGCACCTATGATGGCAAACAGGCTATCGGTGTGCCTCGTTACAACTATGTGTTGGGCGCGGAGTATGACATCAAGCCGGTTGATGGTCTGACTGCCACAGCAATGCTGAACCACTCTGGTTCGCAGTACGCTAACTCAGCCAATACGTTGAAGCTGGATAGCTATACCACGCTCGATTTGGGTGTGCGTTACCGCATGAAGGTCAGCCAGAACGATCTGGTCTGGCGCGTGGGTGTGGATAACGTGACCAATGAGAAATACTGGGCCAACGTCGATGGTACCGGCACCTATCTGGTGCAGGGCGACCCTCGCACCTTGAAAGTCTCCATGAGCTACGATTTCTAATCCGGCTCTTAACAGGGACGCCATTGCGTCCCTGTTGTCATTTCATACTGAAATAATTCTGTACCTTGCCACGCATTCCATTACACTCAGTGCGGCAATCCCGCGCACAAAAGTTTTTGTTATTGAGTCGACATGAGTTCACCCGCGCCACCTGACGATCACGACGAGCCTTTACGACAATCTCTGGATGATGCGCACTTCGCTATTGTGGTACTTGCAGTGACCTCTGTTACCCTTATAATCTTCGTCCTGATGGTGACGTTATGGATGAGCTAAGGTCAGCAACAGTTCATGGAAGCCTGCAAGGAGATGTCGATGGAAGCCCGAGATGACAAACTGATCGCCATAATTGGCCTGCTCTCCGCCTGTTTAATCGGCGTGGTGTTCCTGTTCACCATGACATGGCTGACCGATGTGCGCCATCCCGCCGATCCCACGCTTGATGTACAAACCTGTCCGCCAAAAGTTCATCCGACACAACACTCTTAATCCTGCTTTTCCCGGTTGTGCCACTTAATTTGCTGACTGCGTAGCTCTAACGCCAGGGCTTCGTGTAGCGTGCGATTGCCATTGGGATCGCCCAGGCCAAACAGCGCGCCAGGTGAACGTCGATCGTCTGCCCAGGCCGGATATTCGACTACCGGATAGAGCGAAATGCCTTCCAGCGCCACCCCTTCGTCCAGGGCTAACAGCGCCTCTTCCGTGACATGCCGCAGCCAGGGCGCGCGCGCGTCGCCTTCCGCACCGGTTTCTGCCAGCAATAATGGACGTTGATAGCGTTGCCAGCATTGCAGCATCAGGCGATGCAGCGGTTGATAAGTCGCGTGTTCAGCGGGGATGGTGTCGCCGGAAAAGAACCAGTGATTATCGGGATAGTAATTCAGGCCGAGAATATCGAGGAAGTCTTCACGTCCGCCCAGCTCCGGCGCATCGCGCCCGGCAATCCAGTCCCAGGCTTCAAACTGGGACTGATGCTGGGCATCTGCATAGGGCTTACTGTCGGGGTTGTCGGGGTCGGCAGCGATTTGCACCAGCGGATCGGTGAGTACAAAGCGCGCATCAGGATAAACCTCGCGAACCGCATGCATCGCCGCCAGCGAGGCGCGTACCAGCTGACGTTTTAGCTCGCGGCCGCGCTCGCTGGCATAGGGATCAAGCCAGGAAACATCTGCCCCGGCCCACGACCAGAACGAGATTTGGTTGATTGGGGTGAAAAAAGGGTGTTCAACGCCTTCATCACGCATCAACTGCGCCATGGCACGTGCGAAACGCTCAAAATGATCGACAAAGGCGCTACGCCAGATATCAAGGTGTTCCGGGTAGCCAAAATGGGCTAATTCCCAGATGATCTGCATATCGTGACGTGCGGCGGCATGGACCATCGGTAAAAAGCTGCGCCAGTCATATTCACCTGGCGTGGCTTCGATTAAATGCCAGCGTGCACCGTCGCGGGCAGTGTGTAATCCTTCCTGCGCCAGCGCAGCGTAATCTTTCTCCAGTAACATATCGTGACCACTACTGATCACCATATCCATACGACGGCCCCCGCTGCGGCAGGCGGTGGAGCAGGGGAAGCTACCCTGGAAGAAACTGCGGAAAAGCTGCGGGTGATGGCGCGGGGATTGCTGAGTCATCATCCTCTCCTCACGGTAAACGTCGGATGCAGAACGCACGCCTAAGTCTAGACTGTAAACTAAAGACGCGTCAGCGAGCGGTAGCAGATATCTCTGATGGCCATCCGATGCGGTAAGACCAACAATAATAGATCCAGTGAATTCAGGGATTCGGTATGAGTGAAGCAGCATCCGTTCAGCAACCGCCAGCGGGCGAAGGGTTACGAGAGATTGTTGATGCACGTTGTGCGCTGCATCCTGGGATGAGTGGCATTCATCCCCTTAACGATGGTTTGGACGCTTTTGCCGCGCGCTATCTGCTGATGGGCATGGCGCAACACACTATTGATGTGCAGTACTACATCTGGCACAACGACATGTCTGGCCGTCTGTTGTTTAGCGCGTTGCTGGATGCCGCCGAACGTGGCGTCAACGTTCGCTTGCTATTAGATGACAATAATACGCCGGGCCTGGATGACACGCTGGCCGAACTCGATCGCCATCCCAATATTGCGGTGCGCTTATTCAATCCCTTTTCCTTTCGCACCCTGCGCGCGCTCGGTTACCTGACTGATTTCGCCCGACTTAATCGACGCATGCACAATAAGAGCCTGACGGTGGATGGGGCCGTGACACTGGTCGGTGGGCGCAATATCGGCGACGAATATTTCGGGACTGGCGATGAGCCGCTGTTTACCGATTTGGACGTGCTGGCGATTGGCCCGGTGGTACATCAAGTCGCGCACGATTTCGAGCGCTACTGGCACAGTAAAGCGGTTTCACCCTTGCGCGCGGTAGTAGATGTCTCGGGCGATGCCCATCAGGCTGTGCGTTTACCGGCAGAGTGGCAGCAGAGTGAAGCCGTTCAGCGTTATCTGGCGCGGCTGGAGCACTCTTCTTTTGTCAGCCAAATGGAACAGGGATCAATGCAGATGACGTGGGCAGAATCGCGCCTGTTGAGTGATGATCCACGCAAGGGACTTGGCAAAGCGAAACGTTCCAGCCTGTTGCCGCAACGCATGCTGGAGGTGATTGGCACACCGCAACAGCAGTTCGATATCATCTCGGCGTATTTTGTGCCCACGCGTGCCGGCGTGGCTCATCTGGTCGCACTGAAGCGGCGGGGTGTCAAAATCGCCATACTCACCAATTCACTGGCGGCCAATGATGTGTCTGTGGTACACGCAGGTTATGCGCGCTGGCGCAAGAAGTTGCTGCGTCATGGTATTGCGCTGTATGAGACGAAGCCGCAAGCCAACGCCAGTGACGCCCCGCATGACCGCGGGTTAACCGGTAATTCCGGTTCTAGCTTGCATGCCAAAACGTTCACCGTCGATAACCGGAAAGTGTTTATCGGCTCATTCAATTTTGATCCCCGCTCTGCGGTGCTTAACACTGAAATGGGGCTGGTGATTGAGAGTGAAGCCCTGGCGCAGCAAACCCATCAGCGCTTTATTGCCGGGATGCGCGATCGCGCCTGGACACTGCGTCTGGACAACTGGGGGCGGGTGAACTGGGTTGAGTATCCCGGTGAAGCAGGTGAGGTGGTGCACAAGCATGAGCCGCAGTGTACCTGGATACAACGACTGCTGGTGCGATTGGTGTGGCGCTTACCGGTGGAGTGGTTGTTGTAAATGACGCAGGACATGCTGGCGCACCGGACAACAATCGCCCCCACATTGTGGGGGCTGATGCCGATTACCGTGTAGCAGAGGGCGCTTTAACCGCATTGCGCTGGGGTTTACCGGAGAACAGGAAACGCAACAGCGGAATGCGCAGATGGATTTCGTACAGCGTAAAAGCAATCCCAAACACCATCAGCAAGCCCACAAAAAAGCCCAGCGTATTGCTGCTAATGTGTGGGGTGACGTAAATGCCATACAGAATGGTCAGCGGATGGTGCACCAGATAGATAAACAGTGAGGCATTCACTAAATACATGATGCGCGGTGAGTGGCTGTTTAGCAGCTTGTGGCCAAAGCTAAAGCAGACATTCAGCATACAAAGTCCCATCAAGGTTGAGATCACCTCATCGATTTCATACAGCCAGCCATCGCCGCTGCTGTAGCGTTGATTCAGGCTATAGGCGATAAACACCGCAATGGCGCCAAAGCACATCACCGGATTGAAGCGCACAAACAAGGCTTTCAGCGCCTGATGTTTCCATGCCAGTGCACCGAGCATAAAGAACGGCAGGAACGTCAGGGTTTGCATCACGGCCACGCTAAACAGACCATCGGCGAACACATTAGGCACGGCATAAAACAGCACGCGGCGGAACAGGCACCAGATCAATGCATAAGCCAAAAACGCCAGCGTCAGTTTCCCCCAGCCAACCTGCTGATAATCAATTTTCCGTTTCTGGCTGCGCAGCCAGCGGAAGGTCAGCATGCCGAATGCCGTCAGAATCACTAAAACCAGTAAAAACCACAGATGAGAAATCAGTTCCCACGCCAGCGTGTTGTACTTGTCATATAAAGAAAAGCTATCCCAATGACCCACTTTGTCGGTCAGATTTTTTAGCATAAAAAACTGCGGCAGGGTAATGAGCGGAATGGCGGTTAACAGCGGGATACCTACACGCTCCATGCGGACCTTCAGCCAGTGTTGTGGCTGGTAGCGCAGGTAAAGCATGTAGGAAAAATAACCAGAAATAACAAAGAACACCTGCATGCGGAAGGCGTGGATGAAGTCATTCAAAACGGTTAACCACATCGAGGCATCGTGGCTATTCACGGCCCAGCGCTGTGTGGAGTAAATCAACGAGACGTGAAAGGGCACGCCTAATAACATTAAGTACGCTCGAATGGAGTCGAGAAAATATTCGCGTTCGGGTTTTGCTGAACTCATAAGCTTCCAATTTGTCAGTTTACTTGCCGGTTTCACCCTGAAACCGGATTATGCTGGATGAAAATTCTACCGCCTGTAAACAGCGTATACTATCAGGTGATTCTGTATCTTAACCTGAAGGGTTTAATTATCCGAAAAGCACACTTTCAGCTTACAAATCAGCGGAACAATCTTGTGCATAAGCTGTCGGAAAACCGAATAATCCTTTAAGATAAATGGGTTTGATCTGAGCACACGAAAGGGGGGGATGTGCTAAATAAAGTGAATAAAAAAGTGGGACTGGTAAAAATGCGCTGGGTAGGCGCGGCAGTTCTGCTGGCGTTGTACGCCAACAATAGCTGGGCGTTCAACATTGATGATGTGGCAAAACAAGCCAAGGCGCTGGCAGGGAAAGGTTACGAAGCGCCGAAGAGCAATTTACCCTCTCAGTTTCGTGATATGAAATTTGCGGATTATCAGCAGATCCAGTTTAACCACGACAAAGCATACTGGGGCAAACTGCGCACGCCGTTTAAGCTCGAGTTTTACCATCAGGGCATGTATTTCGATACGCCGGTGAAAATTAATGAAGTCACCGCCTCATCAGTACGTGAAATCAAATATAACCCTGACTATTTCAACTTCGGCAACGTGAAACACGATGCTGATTCCGTCAAGAACCTCGGGTTTGCCGGATTCAAAGTACTGTATCCTCTAAACAAAAAGGGTAAAGACGACGAAATCACCAGTTTCCTGGGCGCCAGCTATTTCCGCGTGATTGGCGAAGGTCAGGTGTATGGTCTTTCAGCGCGCGGCTTAGCGATTGATACTGCACTGCCATCAGGTGAAGAGTTCCCGCGCTTTAAAGAGTTCTGGATTGAACGTCCAAAACCTCAGGACAAGCAGCTGGTGATCTATGCACTGCTGGATTCGCCACGTGCGTCCGGTGCTTATCGCTTCATTATCAAACCGGGCAAAGAGTCGACGGTGGATGTGCAGTCTAAGGTTTACCTGCGTGACAACGTCGGCAAACTGGGCGTGGCACCACTGACCAGCATGTTCCTGTTTGGTGCTAACCAGCCTTCACCGGTGACCAATTTCCGTAACGAGTTACATGACTCGAATGGGCTGTCCATTCACGCGGGCAACGGTGAGTGGATTTGGCGTCCGCTGAACAACCCGAAACACCTGGCGGTGAGCACCTTTACCATCGAAAATCCGAAAGGGTTCGGATTGCTGCAGCGTGGCCGTGATTTCAGCCATTACCAGGATCTCGACGATCGCTACGATCTGCGTCCAAGCGGTTGGGTTGAGCCACAGGGTGACTGGGGTAAAGGCCGTGTCGAACTGGTCGAAATCCCGACAGCGGATGAAACCAACGACAACATCGTGGCTTTCTGGACGCCTGAGAAATTGCCAGAGCCGGGCAAAGAGATGAATTTCCAATATCGTCTGCACTTCACGCGTGATGAAAACCAACTGCATCAGGATGATGTGGCATGGGTGAAAAACACGCTGCGTTCTGCGGGTGATGTGAAGCAGTCTAACCTGGTACGTCAGCCGGATGGCTCAATTGCCTTTACCATCGACTTCGTCGGTAAAGCGATGAGCAAACTGCCGGACAATACTCAGGTCGCGCCTCAGGTCAGTGTAGGCAACAATGCCGACGTGGTTGAGCAGAGTGTACGCTACAACCCGGTGACCAAAGGCTGGCGTTTGGTATTGCGTCTGCGCGTGAAAGATAACAAGCAGCCGACCGAAATGCGTGCGGCGCTGGTGAGCGGCGACAAGACATTGACGGAAACCTGGAGCTATCAGCTACCTGCCAATGAATAAATCGACTTTTTTACCTCAATCTTACGTGGAGGCCCTGCCGCTTGATGCGGCGGGGCGCGCTCGTCTGAGTGATTCGTTACAGAATGCACAGGCGTTCCACGCTATTCATACGGCGCTGGGGCAAGATGTTGCCGCCAGCGATCGCCCGGATGATGCGCCGCTAAAATCGGTGTCATCACGCGTACAGATGGCCTGGCCGGATTCACTGGCCGAGGGTCAACAACTCAGTAAGGATTATCTCGACCGCACCACGCTGAAGGCGATGCCTAAAGTGAAGCGCTCGCTGATGTTCCCTGAGATCTGGCGCACCAACCCGATCGCGCGTGCATGGGATTCTGTGCGTGGGAAAAAATCCACGCCGCGTTATGCCACAGCGGAAGAGCAAAAGACCGAAGATAAGTGGCGTCATGTCGGTTCTATGCGCCGTTATGTCCTGCTGATTCTGACGATTTTACAGACGGTAGTGGCGACCTGGTACATGAAAACCATTCTGCCATATCAGGGCTGGACGCTGCTCGATCCTATCGAGTTGTTTAACCAGAACTGGCTGCAGTCGGTAGAGCTGATCCTGCCTTACATTTTGCAAACCGGGATATTGTTCCTGTTTGCCATTCTGTTCTGCTGGGTGTCCGCTGGTTTCTGGACCGCGTTGATGGGCTTCCTGCAGTTGATGATGGGTCGCGACAAATACAGCATTTCGTATTCGACCACGGGTGATGAGCCGCTCAATCCGGAGCATCGTACTGCGCTGATCATGCCGATCTGTAACGAAGACGTTGAACGCGTATTCGCCGGTCTGCGTGCCACCTGGGAATCGGTGCAGCGCACAGGTAATGCCGAGCACTTCGATGTCTATATCCTGAGCGACAGCTACGATGCCGATATCGCCATCGCTGAGCAGAAAGCCTGGATGGAGCTGGTGCGTGATGTCGGAGGCGCAGGCAAGATTTTCTATCGCCGTCGCCGTCGTCGTGTGAAGCGTAAAAGCGGTAACATCGATGACTTCTGCCGTCGCTGGGGCAGCAATTACAGCTACATGGTGGTGCTGGATGCTGACAGCGTGATGAGCGGTGAGTGTCTCACCGGACTGGTGCGCATGATGGAAGCCAATCCGAACGCCGGTATTATCCAGTCGTCGCCAAAAGCGTCAGGCATGGACACGCTGTATGCGCGTTGTCAGCAGTTCGCGACCCGCGTCTATGGCCCGCTGTTTACCGCCGGTCTGCACTTCTGGCAGTTGGGCGAATCGCACTACTGGGGCCATAACGCCATCATCCGTGTTCAGCCGTTCATCGAGCACTGTGCGTTAGCACCGCTGCCTGGTGAAGGTTCTTTTGCCGGTTCAATTCTGTCACATGACTTCGTTGAAGCCGCGCTGATGCGCCGTGCCGGTTGGGGGGTGTGGATCGCCTATGATCTGCCGGGCTCTTACGAGGAACTGCCGCCGAACCTGCTGGATGAACTGAAGCGTGACCGTCGCTGGTGCCACGGTAACCTGATGAACTTCCGTCTGTTCCTGGTGAAGGGGATGCACCCGGTTCACCGTGCGGTGTTCCTGACCGGTGTGATGTCTTATCTGTCAGCACCGTTGTGGTTTATGTTCCTCGCCTTGTCCACCGCGTTGCAGGTGGTACATACGCTGATGGAACCGACCTACTTCCTGCAACCGCGCCAGCTGTTCCCGGTGTGGCCGCAGTGGCGTCCTGATTTGGCGATCGCGCTATTCTCTACCACGTTGGTACTGCTGTTCCTGCCGAAGCTGCTCAGTGTGGTGTTGATCTGGTTCAAAGGTGCCAAACCATACGGTGGTGCCATTCGACTGTTCTGCTCGCTGATTCTGGAAATGCTGTTCTCGGTGTTGCTGGCACCGGTGCGTATGCTGTTCCACACGGTATTCGTGGTCAGCGCGTTCCTCGGCTGGGAAGTGGTGTGGAACTCACCGCAGCGTGATGACGATGCTACACCATGGGGCGAAGCTTTCCGTCGTCATGGTTCTCAGATGCTGTTAGGTATCGTTTGGGCGGCCGGTATGGGTGTGCTCGATCTGAACTTCTTATGGTGGCTGGCGCCGATTGTGTTCTCACTGATTCTGTCGCCGTTTGTGTCGGTGATGTCGAGCCGTGCAACGGTGGGACAGAAGAGTAAGAATGCGAAGCTGTTCCTTATCCCGGAAGAGTATGAACCACCAAAAGAGCTGGTTGATACCGATCACTACCTGCAGTTGAACCGCGAGCGGGCGTTGAAGAATGGCTTTATGCATGCCTTGTTCAACCCGGCATTCAATGCACTGGCAACCGCAATGGCCACGTCGCGTCACAAACAGAGTGCGTTGCTGGATCATGCACGCGACCGCCGTGTCGATCAGGCACTGAGCGATGCGCCTGAGAAACTGAACCGCGAGCAGCGTTTGCAGCTCATCAGTGACCCAGTAGTGCTGGCGCGCGTGCACTCACGCCTGTGGGAAAGTGCAGAGAAATATCATCAATGGGTGGAGAGTTATCAGAAATTGACACTCAATCCTGAGGCGCTTCCACAGCGCTAACCTCGAAAACCTAAAAGCGGCAGCGATGCCGCTTTTTTTTGCCAACATTCTGACTAACACAATCTTTACGCGCACAGGTGTAGTTATTCCACCCGTGACCCGGTTAAACTAACGCCAGTTCATTGTGAGTAAATGTTGTGAATTATTTCCTTAAATTAACCCTATTGTGTGCCACCACACTCGTGTTGAGCGGCTGCGGCAGTATTATCAGCCGAACCGTCCCGGGACAGGGACATGGCAGCCAGTATTATCCCGGTGTGCAATGGGATGTGCGTGACGGGCCATGGCGCGTGCTGACCATCCTTGATCTGCCACTCTCGCTGGTGATGGATACGCTGTTGCTGCCCGTCGATGCCAGCCACGGCCCTTACGAGTAACGCTTACGCCCATTTATCCGATGGGCTATCGTCATCTTCCCATTCCTCAGCCGCAGCTTCACCCTCTTCGAGATCACGTGGTGGCTCCAGCTGGAATTCCCCTTCATCCCACTCGTGCAGGGTGTTTTCCGACTGCCACTCCTGACGCAGTTCCACCTCATCGAAATCGCCGTCAAATATCGCCTGGGCTGCTTCGCCGCTGCAGATCGGCAGGCATTCACCTTGCTCATCTTCACCGTCAAAGAACTCTGCCTGCCACATGATGTCACCATCCTGCATCACGTACTTTTGTAGCGAGAACTGGCTCACGCTGGCATCGTCCTCGTGCACATCCGTCTGGCTGGCGAGAAACTCCTCGCGTGCGGCGTCGATAGCTTCTTCAAGCGTGCTGTACAAGCTCATAATGAACTCCATGTCTGTTGAAAGGGATTTCACAGAAGAATAGACGAAAAATGGAAGTGTGCAGGGCAGGCATAGAATAACGGCGGGCGGATGAATGCAATTCAACCGCCCAAACCGTTTAGATCATCTTTTGCGGGAAATGCAGTACAGGACGTACTGACTCGCGAATAATAGGAGCAGAGTAACGAATGCAGCATTTAATACAGGGTTTCACCTTTTTAAAATTAATACGAGCGGTTGATAAAGCCTGATTTAAATTATAGAGCGTACCGATAAAAACCATATCCTCCTTAACGGGTAGACGTTTACACTCTTTCCGATGCAAGAGGTGGTAGCCCTCTTGATCAGTACTGATTGTCACGTAGTAATAGATGCCTTTATTCATATTATAGGTTCCTGCGATATATTTGCTGTGTGTAATCTTTTTATATTTTTAGAAGGGCAGTTATTTGGCTAACTGTCACGGTTGAAATTAACTGGAATCGATTTCGCTAACAAATTCCAGAAAGGAATAAGCATAGCTCTTCTTTTGTAGAAACAGAATATAAAGGGGGTGGACTAAGACAATACCTTGTTATGTAAGTTAATTTTACTGGATTGATAAGCGGAGCAAAAGCATTCAGCAATATTAAATAGGAATAGGCCTGGAATGCGTGAAAATTAGATCCGTGGCCACCTGTTTCAATTGATGAAGCTTTTTGATGCTGCTGGATGAGAATTCAAAGAGATGCGCATTTTAGTGTTTACATTTCGTTAACAAAGATTAATATTCTGCATTTCTACAGGTTATTCTGCTCCATGGATTAAGTTAAAGCTGGACCTAACAATGCCATCAGCCTGAATTCAGACTGGTCCGGTTTGACTAAAATTGACAGACTATCGTCGTGAAATAACGCAAATTTCTTCAGGAAAGCGTGGAGCACAGACTGTGCTCCACATCACATTAATACAGCGATGGTTGACCTTCAGGGCGGGTTTTAAAACGGCGGTGCAACCACATGTACTGCTCTGGTGCCAACAGAACGGTTTCTTCAACCACTTTATTCATCACGATAGCGGTATCGAGTTCATTCTCGAGCGAGAACTTATGGCGAATGTCAGGCATCATTTTAAGCTCATAACCGCGTCCGTTGGGCAGGCGGCGGGCGAGAAACGGGATCACGCTGGGATTGCCCAATCGAATCAACATATGCGTGCCCGTGGTGGTTGCCGCATCCTGCACGGCAAAGAACGGGGCAAACACGCTACTGCGCGGGCCATAATCATGATCAGGCGCGTACCAGATGATGTCGTTGTTCTTCATGGCGCGAATCATGCCTTTGAGATCTTTGCGATCCAGCATGCTCTTATTTGAGCGCATGCGTCCCCAGGTTTGCAGCCAGTCGATGAGCTTATTGTCATTCGGCCGGTAAACGCCAATGCCTGGGTTGTGCATGCCAAACACGCGAGCACCCAGCTCCAGCGTCAGGAAATGCATGCCAATCAATAAAATGCCGCGTTTTTCCGCAAGCGCATGGCTGACATGTTCGAGCCCGGAAGTGGCCACCCATTTTTGAATACGCCAGTCAGGCCAGAACCACGCCATACCGGTTTCAATCAGCCCCATGCCAACCGATTCAAAGTTGTGCTTCACCATGGCTTCACGTTCGCTGGTAGGCATATCCGGAAAACAGAGTTCCAGGTTACGTTGCGCGACTTCCACACGACGTTTTAAGAAGCGCATGGCAATGCGGCCCAGGCCACAGCCAATCGTATGCAGCACCGGGTAAGGAAGTAACACCAGCAAATAAAGAAAGCCGATACCTATCCAGGTCAGCCAGTAACGCGGGTGAAGAAGTTCACGGGAAAATTGGGGAAGTTGAGTCATGGAAATGTCAGTATCCTGCGTCTTGTGCCAGAGAGTCCGGTTTCTGTTATTTGTCGTTATTATGCCATTTTTTCGTGCTGACTGAAATCAAGCATAGCCTGCAGGCGGGTGTAAGGCAGTCAGATTGCGCATTAATCTACAACTGCGGCGGAGAATTGCGTCGGTAATCACGCCATTCAGGATTATCTGACCAGGGGCTTTGCATCGAGCGGAATTCAGGTATCATGTGCGCGCTAAATTTCTCTGATTGCTAACAGGATCGAACACCATGCCAGTGTTACATAACCTTGTTTCCAATAAAGAGCTGAAAGAACGTATGCTGGCTGAAAACGAGCCGCGTACCACAGTCTCTTTTTACAAGTACTTCCAGATTGCCGACCCGAAAGTCTTCCGTGATGCCCTCTACATTGCGCTAACAAAGCTCAAGGTCTTTGGACGCGTCTACGTGGCAAAAGAGGGGATCAACGCGCAAATCAGCGTTCCTGCCAGCCAGTACGAAGCCATGAAAACTGCACTGTATGCGTTTGACCCGGCGTTAAATAACCTGCGAATGAACATTGCGCTGGACGATGATGGCAAATCTTTCTGGGTACTGCGCCTGAAAGTTCGTGAGCGCATTGTGGCCGATGGCATTGAAGATGAAAGCTTTGATGCCAGCGATGTCGGTGCCTATTTAAAAGCCGCAGACGTCAATGCGATGCTGGATGATCCCGATGCGGTGTTTGTCGACATGCGTAATCACTACGAATTCGAAGTGGGCCACTTCGATCAGGCGATGGAAGTCCCGGCCGACACCTTCCGCGATCAGCTGCCGATGGCCGTGGATATGCTGCAGGAGCATAAAGACAAAAAGATTGTCATGTACTGTACCGGCGGGATCCGCTGCGAAAAAGCCAGTGCGTGGATGAAACACAAAGGCTTCAATGATGTTTACCACATTGAAGGCGGCATCATTGAATATACCCGCCGTGCGCGTGAGCAGGGTTTGCCTGTCCGTTTCAAAGGTAAAAACTTTGTGTTTGATGAACGTATGGGCGAACGTATTTCTGACGATATTCTCTCGAGTTGCCACCAGTGCGGCGTGCCGTGCGATAGTCACACTAACTGCGTCAATGACGGATGCCATCTGCTGTTCATTCAGTGCCCGAGCTGTGCGGAGAAATACCACAACTGCTGCAGCCCGCTGTGCATGGAAGAGGCGACATTAACACCGGAAGAGCAGCGTTCACGCCGCGCAGGCCGTGAAAACGGTAATAAAGTGTTCAACAAGTCGCGTGGTTTACTCAATATGACGATGGCGATCCCCGCGCCAGAGAAAAAGTAAACGACATCCAGCCTGAAGTCACATGATCTCAGGCTGGCTCTGCCTTACTGCCGCACACCTTCCACAGAAATAATCAGCTCTGCTTTCTGCGATGCCGGTCCAAGATCTTTAGTAATATTGAATTCCTTCAACACAATTTCACCGTGAGCTTCAAAGCCGGCACGATAGCCACCCCAGGGATCTTTACCTTCGCCCAGCAGTCGGGCGTCCAGCGTGATCGGCTTTGTCACGCCGTTGAGCGTCAGGTCACCCGTGATCTTGTACTCTTTGCCCTCTTTTTTCACTGCGGTTGAGGCAAAGGTGGCTTGTGGGAATTTGGCAGTGTTAAGAAAATCGGCACTGCGAATATGCTTGTCGCGTTCGGCATGGTTAGTGTCGAGGCTGGCGGTGTTCAGCGTGACGCTAACCTTATCGCTCGCAGGGTTAGCTTCGTCAAAGCTGAAAGTCCCGTCAAAATCCTTAAACGTGCCGTATAACCAGCTATAACCCAGGTGCTGAATACGGAACTGTACGAAGGCGTGCTGGCCTTCTTTATCAAATTTATAGTCTGCTGCGCTGGCCAGCAAACTGGTGCCTAACAGACTGGCGGCACTCAGTGTCAGTAGCGTCTTCTTGAGCATTTTACTTCTCCTTTTCAGAGGTTAACGGGATGTGGTAACCCAGCATCCTTTTCAATGTGACGTCTCGATCAATAAAATGGTGTTTTAATGCCGCCAGCCCATGCAGCGCGGAAAACAGCACTAATCCCCAGGCCAGCCACAAATGCAGATCGCCAGCCAAATCAGCCTGTTCACCTGCTCCACTTAACAGGGCGGGCACTTCGAACCATCCGAACACAGAGATAGCTTTGCCATCGGCGGTCGATATCAGGTAGCCGCTTACCAGTAGCAGCAACAACAAGCCATACAACAGCCCGTGAGCCAGGCTGGCGGAGCGGCGAATTAAGGGAGAATAGTGTGGTAAGAGTGCGGGTGGGGGAGAAATAACACGCCAGCCAAGGCGCAGCAGTAATGTGGCAAATAGGAGCATGCCAATGCCTTTGTGGATTTCCGGGGCGCTGTGATACCAGCCATCGTAATATCCCAATCCGACCATCCACAGACCCAGCGCAAACATGCCGTAAATGACCAGCGCCATCAGCCAATGCAACATAATGGTCATTAGCCCGAAATGTTGTCTGGAGTTACGCCACATAAAAGTGAATCCATATCTGGAAATAGGTGGTAATAAGCATCCATACTTTGAAATATGAAAGCAATTAAGCTTACCTTTCTATAAAATTTAAAAAGACATTCGGAAATTGTGCGTTTATATCGATGTCTGCGTCAGAAATATTGACGATGGCTGTATAGGTGGCGGGGAAATAAAATTGAATTGAATATTGCTACACCTAATGCGGCAATCTTAACGCTAAAATGTCAGGAAAGAACTATTAATGTAAGCTTGCGTCAATATAACGCTGGCGCCTGAGGCGCCAGCGAGACAACGTTAAGCAAAGCGCGAAAGTGAAAACGGCTTCAGGTCAAAGGAGAAGGGCTTATCCTGGGCAAATTCACTGGCAAGTTCACCTAATACGCTGGCAAATTTAAATCCGTGTCCACTCAAGCCGGTAATAATTAATCGATTTGGCTCGCCTGGAAGGGTATCTATAATAAAGTCTTCATCAGATGTGTTGTCATAACTGCAGGCCTCACCGTGTAAGCAAACGCCAACCCCTGGTAAGAACTGACGCAGGAAACTGAAGGCTTCGCTGCCGTCTGCAGCGATACTGCCGAAAGGTTTACGATCTTCGGGTTTCTGCATCAGCTGCCCGCCATCGTGACGTCCCACTTTTAATGCATTGTTGTCGGCAGGGAAGCCATAAAAGTGACTGCCATCAGGCATCTCCACCGTGAAGCCAGGAAATTGGTTGTTCTCGCTATAACGTCCATCTGCCTGATACCAGGCAAAGACTTTACGCACCGGTTGTACTGGCAAATCTTTTACCAGCTCACTCACCCAGGTTCCGGCACTGACCAATAATTTACGCGCGCGAAACACGCCGTCGCGGGTAGTGACTTGCTGCAAGTCACCATCGCGTGCGATCTCACTCACCGGGCAATTAAACAGTTGTGCGCAGCCCGCCTGTTCAGCCAGCTGTATCCAGCTACGAACCGCCTGCTCACATTTCAGGAAGCCGGAGTGAGGTTCGAATACCCCAATGTAGCCGTCGGGCACAGAGATCTGCGGCCAGCGCTTGCGCACTTCGTCTGCCTGCAGGATTTTTACTTCCAGTTGATAGGTTTTGGCGCTGTCGATGACATTTTGGATAAATGAGGAAGTGAGGGGGGCCAGATTGAGGATGCCGCTTCGATGCATAATGCGTTCACCGCTCTGACGTTCCAGCTCATCCCACAAGGTTTGTGCGCGCAGCACCAGCGGGACATAGCGTTCACCTTCGCCATAGGCATGGCGGATCAGGCGTGTTTCACCGTGGTGTGTGCCCTGGCTGTGCGGAGGATGGGCACTATCAATCATCAATACCGATAAGCCTGCCTGGGTTGCGTAAAAACCGGCGGCGGCTCCCACCGATCCGCTGCCCACCACAATCAGATCATAAACCATAACCACATCACTCCTGCCAAACGACGAAATTTTTCAACAGCATAGCAAAAAAATCGTGCCCATGAAAAAGGCACCCTATTGGGTGCCCTTTCACGCGAAGTAAGAAATTAGTGCTTTTGATTATCGCGTAGGTATTGCTCTGTGGACTCAATCTTTGCAATGCCAGCTTCGAGTATCGAGATGAACTGTCTGGCTACGTCGGTAGTCAGCCAGTAGGTGGGTCCCACGTCAGCTTCTTCTTCTTTCTGATCCTGCGATGATAGCGAGTGCAGGCGGATCATCATGGCGTCATAACTGTCTACGGTACTGATGTCCCATCCAACCAGCGGATGAGTCTGAATGACGTCTTTATTTCTGTCCATTATAACCTCCTTATTACTCGTTAAACGAAGTGCTTCTTGAGGTTCAATGCGGCTTTTCTTGCACTAGCGGAACAATTATAACATGAAACAGGCGGTACAATAGTTAAAACGTGTGGCGATTAAAAAGAGAACGATAATAAATGCGTTCAGAATGCGACTTTTGTCGAATAATAAAGTGCCCGCTGCTTCGGGCCTTTATTCGATAATCGTGACAGTGGCTACACCTTAGTTATCGGCGGCGTTAGGGGAAAACTTTACGCTTCAGCGACAAGTAAAAAAAGGCCAGTTTCAGGCCTGCGCTTCTGGAGGCAGCTGGCCATTACGCCGCTGAATCTCTTCAGCCAACCGAGTAAAGTGCTGCTGTAACTGTGCGTCGTGGTTCTGATTTTGCGCTTCGAGCGACAGATTATGCACCAGTAACTGACTGGCGCGATCGTCGAGGCAGAACGTCAAACTGGCAAAGGCATTTTCCAGCACCGTTAAACGTCGCTGCTGTTCAGCAATTAATGCCAGCAATTCACCGAAGGTCATCGCCTCTTCTGGTTTTTCAGTAGTCATGTAAAACACCTCCCGTAAGCATGACGAGGCAAGGATAGGGGATCGTTAAACATGAGTCTAGATGCAGCGACTTTATCTGGCGAGAGGGAAATTAAAACAAAAAAACCGGGTGGCGAAACCCGGCAAAAACGGCACAGTGGCAGTTAATCAGTAATAAACCAGTCGTCTGCGCTTTCCCACGTTTCTTGTAAAATATCGCTAATGCGTTCGCGTGACGCTTTACAGCCACCAAATACACTCAATTGATTGCCACCCGCATAACGGACTTTGACATGGTGATCGTCATCGGGAAAATCACGGGAAATACGACGGGTAAGTTCGGCACTGAGTGCATCCAGTGCACCTGCGGGAAGGGGCTGAGTTTTCGCTACGGTAATTTCAACACGCATAAAAGCCTCCGGGATAATATACTGGTTATTTGTACAGTAAAATTATCCCAAAGGCAAGCTGTGCAATATTATTCTTTGATACGCCAGTTTAGGGTTTCACCTGCCAGGAACGGCACCAGCGTGTCATCGGCCACGTTGATGGTGTCCTGCACTGTCCAGGACTCACGTACCAGCGTCAGTGTGCCCTCATTTAGCGGCAGGCCGTAGAAGTTCGGACCGTTTTCTGAACAGAACGCTTCGAAATGTTCCAGCGCATTCAACTCTTCGAATACCGTGGCATAGGCAGGCAGTGATGTCGGGGCGTTAAACACGCCGGCACAGCCGCAGCTCGCCTCTTTAAGGTGACGCAGATGTGGTGCGGTGTCCGTGCCAAGGAATACGCGACGATTGCCGCTGGCCACCAGGCTGCGCAGTGCTTCCTGGTGAATGTTGCGTTTCAGAATCGGCAGGCAGTAGAGATGAGGACGTACACCGCCCACCAGCATGTGATTGCGGTTAAACATCAAATGCTGCGGCGTGATGGTGGCACCCAGCAGGTCGTTGCCCGCAGCCAGATATTCTGCCGCTTCTTTGGTGGTGATGTGTTCCATCACCACTTTCAGGGCAGGGAAACGCTGACGCAGCGGTTCCAGCACGGTTTCGATAAAGCGTGCTTCACGGTCAAAAATATCGATGTGCGAATCCGTGACTTCACCGTGTACCAGCATCGGCATACCGATCTGCTGCATACGATCCAGCACGCTGGCAATGGAGTCAATATTGGTGACGCCGTGGCTGGAGTTGGTGGTGGCATGCGCGGGATAGAGTTTCGCTGCGGTAAAAGTCCCGTTGCGGAAGCCACGCTCAATTTCATCCGGATCTAAGGAATCAGTGAGATAGCAGGTCATCAGTGGCGTAAAAGCGTGTTCTGCAGGCAGCGCAGCCATAATGCGCTCGCGATAGGCAATGGCGGCATCGACGCTGGTCACCGGTGGAACCAGGTTTGGCATGACAATCGCACGACCATTGACCGCACTGGTATAAGGCAAAACTGCATTAAGCATCGCGCCATCGCGCAGATGGATATGCCAATCGTCAGGGCGGCGAATCGTGATTTGCTGGGGTTGGGCTGTCATTCAAAAAGGCTCCGGCTGAGAAAAAACGAATGGGCACGTTTAGGCCGGGGAGTAATCATAAGGGTGTGAGCAACCGTTTGCACGGGATTTTATTGCCGGAAACAAAAACCGCACCCGAAGGTGCGGTGGTTGAGGTTAATCCGTAAACGGAATCACCAATTGTCCCGGTTTCACTTCAATACCCTTGGCAAATTTCTTCGCCAGTGCTTCCCCTTTACTACGGTCTTCGCTCAGCACATAGGCAGGCTTCTCATTGAAGTAGCGTTTGAGAGACTCATTAAGATAAGGCGTCAGTGTTTTCATGATGGACGCCATCTTTTCTGGTTGTACTTGCGCGTCGACAATTTCAATATCATGCAGATAAATCGCGCCTTCCTGCGCATTGAAAATCGGCTGCGCTTTCATCTTCAGCTGCATCTCAGCCTGCTGCGGACCAAACAGCGAGCTGACATTGATGTTTGCTTTGCCGGAGAGGGTAATCTTACCGGGTTCTTCACGACCAATCTGACTGGTGAGATCGCTGAGCACGATGTGTGCATTGACCAGCCCGGATACGCCGACGTCTTTTTCGAAGTTATTGCGCTTCTGCAGCGCTTGATTCACTTCCTGTTCGCTAATGGTGTATTGCGTCAATTGATTACAGCCGCTCAACAGCACGGCTAAAAACAGGGCTAATAGCCCAGACATCGCCTTTTTCATAGATCCTCATCCTGAACGATACGGCAAAACAGCCATAGCCTGCCTGAAACCGGGCCAGGTGTCACCAGGAGAGGGATGAGAAACGCCGCAGCGTTTCTCATCGGACGGGGCTATGCCGCGATGGAAGAGAGCAGGTTAATCTGGGTTTGCTTCGCCATATTGTCGCGGTAATCCGCTACGCGACTCGGCCATTCGATGCCAGCCACTAAGGTGAGCGAACGCAGGAGCGGAAACAGATTGATATCGTCTTCAGACAGTTCGCCATTCACGGCATTGGGTTTGACGATGAGCTTATCGAGTTGGCGCAGGTCATCACTGATGTTTTTTATCAGCCCGGGCGCGTGTTTACGCAGCTCAGTGAAATCTCCGACGCTGGCCTGTTTTTTCTCACGGAAGTAACTCCGCGCTTCCGGCGTGGCAAATTCCGCAAACGAGGCATCAGCGATGCGCGGAATCAGCAGCTTATTGATATAGCCGTTAACGCGGCGCAGCCATTCGCTGATGGCGGGGTTGTTTTTACCATTAAGCAGCGGCTCGCGATCCTGCTTATCCACCAATCGGACAATGTCCATACTCTCTGGCATCGCACTGCCATCGGCTTTTTGCAGAATGGGCGCCATCTTCTGCCCGATGAGTTTTTTTGGCATCTGCTCATCGTCATTGAGCATGACGATCAATTCAACCGGCAGGTTCTTTAAGCCAAAAATCATGCGTGCTTTTACGCAGAAAGGGCAGTGATCGTAGATGTAGAGTTTCATCCCGTTTCTCCTGTGTAAATCTAAGGGTGACGGAGGTCACCCTTTTTTCGGACGTGCGGGAAGTATGGAAGAGATCATCCGAAGGGGCAAACTAGCTGCTGAAGATGATCGGTGCCACCGGGCGCGGCTGGAACTGCCACCACAGGGCCAGCAGGGTGATGATGCCAACGCTGCTCAGCAACATCCAGGGCAGCTCAGGCAGAGCCAATTGCTGGCCCATGTCGAACATCCACCCGCCACCGGAGTAGCCAATCAGACCGCCGATGGCCAGACCTGAACGACTGAATCCCATGTAACTGCCCCGCGCGCGAGAACTGGCCAACGATGCGCTGAGCGTCTCGCGTGCCGGTTCGGCGATGATGGACCCCAGGTAGAACACGCCGATTAACAAAAACAGCGAAGGGAGAGATTGGGTCATGCCGACAGGTAGCAGGCTAAAGGTCATCAGGAATAAACCCGCCATAAGCCGGGTTTCCAGGCGGAAGCGTTTTTCGCTCCAGCGGGCCAGCGGATAGAGCAGGCTGAGCGACAGCATGGCTTCGATGGCGTACATCCATTTCACGGCGGCGGGCGCACCAGCCACCTGATTCACCATCACCGGCAGCATCAGCATGACCTGCACGGCCAGAATGTAGTAGCCGGTCAACGTCAGCACATAGAGGCGAAAACGTTTATCCTGCCAGACACGCTGCATACCTTCGCGCATCGCAATGCGTTCCGTTGAGATGCGCCACGCCGGTAGCCACACGGCGTTAAATATCGCCGCAGCGACAAACACCGCTGCACCCACCCAGCACACCAGGCGGAAATCCCACGCCAGCAACCAACTGCCAATCAGCGCCCCTAGCACCGCTCCCGCGCTGTCCTGCATCATCAGCAGCGAGAAGAAGCGACCACGCTCACGAGCGCGCACCAGTTTTACCACCATGGCGCTGCGGGGCGGGTCAAACAAGGTGCCACCGAGGCCGGAAAGCAAACAGGCCAGCCACAGCATCCAGGGTTGATGCGCCAGCGCCATGCAGGCAAATCCGGCTGCGCGCATCAGCATGCCCGTCACAATCAGCGGACGTGCGCCAAAACGGTCCGCAATCGCGCCGCCGAAAATGCCTAGCCCCTGCTGTACAAATTGACGCAAACCCAGCGCGATACCCACCATTAACGCCGCCCAGCCCAGTTGCTCAACGAAATGGATAGAAATCAGTGGAAATACCACGAAAAAGCCTAACACCACCAACATGTTATCGACTAAGAGGAATGTTTTACCGAGGCGTCGTGCCCGCGCTACCCGAGACATGCTTAATCCTGAGCAAGAGAAGAGAAAAGTGACCAGTTGGTCTATTTTCCGCCTGCGCTGACGGGAAAGACAGCGTATCCAGGATGATATTTTTTCATCGAATCCGCAGAAAAATTAATCCTGGATAAGGATGAATTGCGTGGCAGGGTCTTGAGGGTTTTACCGTAGTGAAAGGGACGGTTATAGTGAGAAGTATCGCCTCAGGCGTACATCTTTCTTAAAGTTATGGATTTCAGGAGTCATGATGTTTGGCTATCGTTCCGCTGGACCCCGCGTGCGCCTGACTACCGATCGTTTGGTGGTCCGTTTAGTTCACGAGCGCGATGCCTGGCGATTGGCAGATTATTATGCAGAGAACCGCGTCTTTCTTAAACCCTGGGAGCCGGTGCGCGACGAGAGCCACTGCTATCCCTCGGGCTGGCAGGCACGCCTGGGACTGATCGCGGATATGCACAAACAGGGCTCAGCCTACTATTTTGTGCTGATGGACCCGGAAGAGCATGAAGTGCGCGGTGTCGCCAATTTTAGCAATGTGCTGCGCGGTTCATTTCACGCCTGTTACCTTGGTTATTCATTAGGCGAGAAGTGGCAGGGGCAAGGCATGATGTTTGAAGCGTTGCAGTCAGCGATTCGCTATATGCAGCGGCAGCAACGCATTCACCGCATTATGGCTAACTATATGCCGCATAATCAGCGCAGCGGTGATTTGCTGGCGCGTCTCGGATTCGAGAAAGAGGGTTATGCCAAAGATTACTTGCTGATTGATGGACGCTGGCAGGATCACGTGCTGACCGCGCTGACGTGGCAGGAGTGGACCGCGGATCGTCGTGGACAATAAAAGGAAAACCGCATGAAGATGGCTTTATCCGCGCAGGCGCTGCGTGTGATCGGTTGCCTGTTAGAGAAACAGGTCACTACTCCGGATCAATATCCGCTTTCCCTTAACGGCGTGGTCACTGCCTGTAATCAAAAATCCAACCGTGAACCGGTGATGAACCTGAGTGAAATGGAGGTGCAATCTCAGCTTGATGAGCTGGTGAAAAAGCATCTGGCCACCTCCAATAACGGGTTCGGTCAACGCGTCAGTAAGTATGAACAGCGCTTCTGTAACTCTGCATTCGGTAATTTGCAGCTTAACAGCGCAGAAGTGGCGGTGCTGACGCTACTGTTCTTACGCGGCGCACAGACGCCGGGTGAGCTACGTACCCGTAGTGGACGTTTGCATGAGTTCAGCGATATGAATGAGGTCGAGCAAACGTTGAACGGCTTAATCACCCGTGATGACGGCCCGATGGTGGTGCGTCTGGCACGTGAGCCGGGTAAACGCGAAAGCCGTTATATGCATCTGTTCGGCGGCGATGTGGCTGAAGCACCCGCCGCGAGCACGGATGAGATGGACAGTGAAGATTTGGTCAGCCGGGTTGCGCAGTTGGAACAACAGGTGGCTCAGCTGCAATCCCAGCTGGAGCACCTGTTGCAGAAGGAGCAATAACATGACGCTACGTATCGGTATTGTTGGATTAGGCGGCATCGCGCAAAAAGCCTGGTTGCCCGTGTTGTCGCACGCCACCGACTGGCAGCTGGCAGGGGCGTTTTCGCCGAATCAGGCTAAAGCCCAGCCGATTTGCGACAGCTACCGCATGCCATATTTCAGTCAGCTGGACGCGCTGGCAGCCGCCAGTGATGCGGTCTTTGTGCACAGCAGCACCGCCAGTCATTTTGAAGTGGTGCAGGCGCTGCTGCTGGCGGGCAAAGATGTTTGCGTGGATAAACCATTAGCCGAAACCCTGCAGCAGGCGGAAGCGCTGGTGGCACTGGCAGAGAAGCGCAAACGTAAACTGATGGTGGCGTTTAATCGTCGCTTTGCGCCACGCTATCAACAGTTGAAAGCGGAAATGCCGCGAGCGGCTTCACTGCGTATTGAGAAGCATCGCGCGGATAGCGTGGGTCCAGGGGATTTGCGCTTTACTCTGCTGGATGACTACCTGCACGTGGTGGATACGGCGCTGTGGCTGGCAGGGGGCAAACTCACGCGTGAGCAGGGCTTTATTGAAACCAATGAGGAGGGGGCGATGCTGTTCGCCGAACATCACTTCTCGGCGGGAGCGTTGCAAATCACCACCAGTATGCATCGTCGCGCCGGCACACAGCGCGAAGTGGTGAGCGCCATCTGCGACGGTGACTACATCGAAATTAATGAGATGCGTGACTGGCAGCAGGAGAACCTCGGCGGCTTACGTACCGACCCGGTAGCCTCCTGGCAAAGCCATCTTGCTCAGCGTGGTTTCAGCGGTGCGGCACAGCATTTTATCCAGTGCGTACAAAATCAGACGATGCCTGAAACCAGCGGTGAACAGGCGCTGGCGGCGCAGCGTCTGGTGGAAAAACTGTGGCGCGATGCCGAACAGGAATAACCCCTTGTAACACTCAATGCTGGTCATTTCCCGCAGTGGCAGTAGACTATCGCCGGACATCAGCAGATGTCCGCGCTAAGTTGCTCATTTATCCGACACTTTTCAGGATGCGCCACTCAAAATGAATTTGTTGAAATCGCTGGCTGCGGTCAGTTCGATGACCCTTTTTTCCCGCGTGCTGGGCTTTGCCCGTGATGCCATAGTGGCACGCGTTTTCGGTGCCGGTATGGCCACCGATGCCTTCTTCGTGGCCTTTAAACTGCCCAATTTGCTGCGCCGTATCTTTGCGGAAGGCGCCTTTTCTCAGGCGTTTGTGCCCATTCTTGCCGAATACAAAAGCAAGCAGGGCGAAGAGGCCACACGCGTATTTGTGGCCTACGTTTCCGGCTTGCTGACGCTGGTGCTGGCGGTGGTGACGGTGCTCGGCATGATTGCCGCGCCCTGGGTGATTATGGTCACTGCGCCCGGATTTGCTGATACCGCCGATAAATTCGCGCTGACCAGTTCGCTACTACGCGTTACCTTTCCTTATATTCTGCTGATCTCCCTGGCGTCGCTGGCCGGTGCGATACTCAACACCTGGAATCGCTTCTCGGTTCCGGCATTTGCGCCGACGTTATTAAACATCAGCATGATTGGCTTTGCGGTGTTTGCTGCCCCGCATTTCCATCCACCGGTGATGGCGCTGGCATGGGCTGTGGTGGTCGGTGGGGTGTTGCAACTGTTATACCAGCTGCCGCACTTGAAGAAAATCGGCATGCTGGTGTTGCCGCGCCTCAACCTGCGTGACGCCGGCGTATGGCGCGTCATGCGCCAAATGGGACCGGCGATTCTTGGCGTATCGGTGAGCCAAATATCCCTGATCATCAACACCATTTTCGCCTCATTCCTCGTCTCGGGTTCAGTGTCGTGGATGTACTATGCTGACCGTTTGATGGAGTTCCCGTCGGGCGTATTGGGTGTCGCACTGGGCACGATTTTGCTGCCATCGTTAGCGAAGAGTTTCGCCAGCGGCAATCATGATGAGTACTCGCGTCTGATGGATTGGGGCCTGCGCCTCTGCTTCCTGTTGGCCCTGCCGAGCGCCGTTGCCCTCGGCATCCTCTCTGGCCCACTGACCGTGGCGCTGTTCCAGTACGGTAAATTCACCGCGTTCGATGCCGCCATGACGCAGCGTGCGCTGGTGGCGTATTCGGTAGGATTGATGGGGCTGATTGTGGTCAAAGTGCTGGCGCCCGGATTCTATTCGCGTCAGGACATTAAGACCCCGGTGAAGATTGCAATTGTGACGCTGATCATGACGCAGGTGATGAACCTGGCGTTTATCGGCCCGCTCAAACATGCCGGATTGTCGTTGTCGATTGGATTAGCGGCTTGTTTGAATGCCGCGCTGCTGTACTGGCAATTACGTAAACAGGATATCTTCCAGCCGCAGCCGGGTTGGTTTAGCTTCCTGGTGCGTCTGATGATTGCGGTTGTGGTCATGGCAGCAGCGCTGCTGGGCATTCTGCATGTGATGCCGGCCTGGGAAGAAGGGCAGATGTGGTGGCGGTTACTGCGTCTGGCTGCAGTCTGTGCTATTGGCGGTGGTGCTTACTTTGTCATGCTGGGTCTGTTGGGCTTCCGCCCGAGAGATTTTGCCCGCCGCACGCTGGCATAAAAAAATCCCGCCTCGGCGGGATTATTCTTTATTAACCTTTGCGGCTGAGCGTCGACTGACCTTTGCCTAATCCATCGGGACCGTAAAACGCCTGAGTCTGGTGCGGTTTCAGTACCGAGAGCGCATCATTGGTGAAACTGATTTGATGCTGCAGCAGAATACCGTTATGAGTGTTGGTATCGCGCAAACGGCGGGTATGCTGCTGAATGCTCTGCCAGCGGCGTTCACGATCGCTGTGACCATCATAGGGCGCCTGAGTACCGAGTGATTTTTCGGTATTTCGGCGCATGTCGTCCAGATAATTCAACGTCGTCAGCAGCGCGCTTTTATCTTCTGATATGCGCTGCAACAGGTTGCCATTAACCTGGCCGGCAGACAGTTGCTGTTGCTCTTCATCCATCACCACAGTGAGTGAAGCCAGCACGTCTTGCATTTTATCTAAGGTGGTCAGCAGATTGTCCATTGGGATTAGTTACCCTCTAAATACGCCTTGGTATCGGCGATCAGCGCGTCGGCGATCTTACCGGTATCCATTTTCAGTTCGCCATTACGAATAGCGGTTTTCAGTTGTTCAACACGTGCAGTGTTGATGTCTTTGCTGCCCGGCTGCATTAACTGCGCCTGAGCCGTGCTCAACTTCACTTCGGCACCGCTTTCGCTGGTGCTGGCGTTGGTTGAAGCAGTCACGTTTTGGCGCACCTTGCCGTTGTTATCGTTGGTGTCGCGGGATTGTACAGTGCTCACCGGAATTAAAGGCTGCGTTCTGTCGATGCTCATGGTCGTGCTCCTGTAAGGTCAGCTGAGGGTCAGTCAACTGAGTCAGCATAGGGTAATGTCTTTGTTGATATCTCTATCGGCAGAACAACAAGGTTCTTTAACGCTTTATAGCGATATCAGAATATTCCCATCCGCGTCGACGCGCCCACTGACAACCTGACCATTTCCCATGCGCACGCGCACCATTTGTGCCGCGCTGGCGTTGTTCAGCGCACGTCCTTCGCTACTGGCATTAAACCCGTTTCCGCTGGCTACCACCATCACATTTTGTCCTGCTTTGACCCGCCAGGGCTGACGCAGCATCATTGCGGTCACCGGCTGTCCAGGCGGGATGTCGCGCAGCGCAATCGCATCGGCCACACTGTTGTTATCGAACAGGGCTCGCGGAGGCAGTTCATCCAGACGCCCGGTCTCGAGACGGAAATCATTCGGGTCGAGGGTACTGCCACGGGCGACCTGATGGCTGGCAACTAAATACTGACCGGTCACCTGTACCTGAACTTGCAGGAAACGACGATTCTGATCGCAACTGGCGGCAATGCTGAGATTACCCCACTGGCGGCTGTTGCCCGGCAGTTGTAACGCCGGTGCCTCGCAGGTCGGCCACTGCTCTTTGGGCGTGCGCACCACCACGGTCATCCCCGCGGCATGTTGCGGATCGCGCGCTTTAAAAAACTGCGTTAACTGTGCGGTCAGGTCCGCCGCATGAACGGGCAGCGCGAAGGCCAACAACAACGTGGCCAGCAAAGATAAAGAACTGCGCATAAACGCCTCCTGTCGAGAAGATGGCCTGAGTCTACTCTTCGCGCGAAAAATTCAATGTCAAAAATAGCCGTGATTTTTGCTGCTATTCAGACGATCACCCTTGCATTTGTCCACTTAAGCTGTCAGCTCGAAATTCTCATTCGCGGAGGAAGCATGCTCGACAAACTCGATGCCGCGCTGCGATTTGGTACAGAAGCGTTAAATCTGCGTGCTCAGCGCCAGGAAATCCTGGCGTCCAATATTGCCAACGCCGATACCCCGGGCTACCAGGCGCGGGATATCGACTTTGCCAGCCAGCTGAGCAAGGTGATGGAAAATGGTCGCGCGGAGGGGAGCAGCATGGCGCTGAAAGTCACCTCTTCACGCCACATCGCTGCTGAAACCAACTCTCAGCCATCCATGGACCTGATGTACCGCATTCCCGATCAACCTGCCGCGGATGGCAACACCGTGGATATGGATCGTGAACGTACGCAGTTTGCTGATAACAGCCTGAAATACCAAACCGATCTCACCCTCATCAGTAGCCAAATCAAAGGCATGATGAGCGTTCTGCAGGGGCAATAACCATGGCATTGCTGAATATTTTTGATATCGCCGGTTCTGCGATGACCGCGCAATCACAGCGCCTCAACGTCAGTGCCAGTAACCTGGCCAACGCCGACAGCGTCACCGGGCCGGATGGCCAGCCTTATGTGGCAAAACAGGTGATATTCCAGACCGATGCCGCCCCTGGCGCGGCGACCGGTGGCGTCAAAGTCGCGGGCGTGGTGAACGATCCTACCCCGGCCAAATTGGTGTATGACCCCGGTAATCCGATGGCGGATGAGAAGGGTTACGTCAAGATGCCAAACGTCGATGTCGTATCAGAAACCGTTAACACCATGTCAGCGTCCCGCAGTTATCAGGCCAACGTCGAAGTGTTGAATACGGTGAAATCAATGATGATGAAAACCCTGACGATGGGTCAATAACGGAGCACGAACATGAGCGTAGCAGTCGGCGTTAATGCCAATCTTGACCCAACGGTACTGAGTTCTTCCAGTTCAACAGGGACGGGAAACAGTGCTCAGGACTTGCAGAACCAGTTCCTGACCATGCTGGTGACGCAGTTGCAGAACCAGGATCCCACCAACCCAATGGACAACAGCCAGCTCACCACTCAGCTGGCGCAAATTAACACCCTGAGCGGCATTGAGAAGCTGAATACCACATTGGGTTCTATCTCTGGTCAGCTCACTACAAGCCAGTCACTGCAGAGTACGACGCTGATTGGGCATGGTGTGATGATTGATGGCAGCCAGATCCTGGTTGGCAGTGGTACCACGACACCCTTCGGTGTGGAGTTGAGCACGGCCTCTACCGCCACCACCGCGACCATCAAAGATTCGAACGGCACTGTGGTTCGCACTGTCGATTTGGGCGCATTGACGTCCGGCGTACACGCCTTCTCCTGGGACGGCAAAGATGCGAATGGCACGACAGTGGCTGATGGTAAATATTCTGTATCAATTGCCGCCAGTAATGGCAGCACACAATTGGTGGCACAACCGCTTAATTACGCTTACGTGAATGGCGTGAGTACGGTGGATAACACCTCAAAACTGGACCTCGGCACCATGGGCTCCGCCACTCTTGATGAAGTTCGTCAGATTCTCTAATTCAATTTTAGCAGGAGACACGTTATGTCTTTTTCTCAAGCTGTCAGTGGTATGAATGCGGCCTCCAGTAACCTGGATGTCATTGGTAACAACATCGCCAACTCCGCGACCGCGGGTTTCAAATCCAGCACCATTTCGTTCGCGGATATGTTTGCTGGTTCAAATATCGGTATGGGTACTAAGGTCGCTGCGGTTATTCAGAACTTCAACGACGGTACCACGACCTCAACCAGCCGTGGTCTGGACGTGGCACTGAGCGGTAACGGTTTCTTCCGAATGACCGATGCCGCGGGTAGCGTGTACTACTCTCGTAACGGTCAGTTCACGCTGGATGCCAACCGTAACCTGGTGAATACCCAGGGCATGAGCGTGACCGGCTATCCGGCAACCGGTACACCGCCGACGATTCAGACGGGTGCAAACCCGGTGGCATTGAGCGTACCGACGACACAGATGTCGGCGCGCGCGACAACCACAGCAGGTTTGGTTTCTAACCTGAACTCCACAGATAGCGTGCCAACTGTGGCAACCTTCAGCTCGTCAGACGTCGATAGCTACAACGCCAAAAGCACCATCACTGTGTATGACTCACAGGGTAACGATCATGCACTCGACCTCTATTATGTGAAAACCAGCGATAACAACTGGGATGTGCACGCGATTGATTCCACGACTGGAACGTCAGCAGGTGATTTCTCCATGACCTTCGACTCCAACGGTAAGCTGCAATCAATCACAAGCGGCGGGACAACTACCCCAGGTGCAACCACTGTTGGCTTGACGATTCAGGGAGCTAATGGTGCTGCGGCTAATCAGGCCATCACGCTGAGCGTACTTGGAAGCCAGCAACAAAACACCGGCACCACTTCATTCGGAAACCCCACTCAGGATGGTTATGCGCCGGGCGACCTGACCAGCTACGCCATCAACGATGACGGCACCATCACCGGTACCTATTCGAACCAGAAAACTCAGCTGCTGGGTCAAATCGTTTTGGCTAGCTTCTCTAACCCGGAAGGTTTGCAGTCAGAAGGCGATAACGTCTGGTCAGCGACTAACTCTTCAGGTCAGGCAGCCATCGGTCTCGCGAATACCGGCACTTACGGTTCACTGACTTCAGGTGCACTGGAAGCCTCCAACGTCGATCTGAGTAAAGAGCTGGTCAACATGATCGTTGCACAACGTAACTATCAGGCGAACAGCCAGACGATTAAAACGCAGGATCAGATCCTCAACACCCTGATCAACTTACGTTAATTCGCTAACGGGATTGCATTATGGATCACGCAATATATACCGCGATGGGCGCCGCCAGTCAGACGATGGAACAGCAATCGGTGACTGCCAGCAACCTCGCCAACGCCTCAACGCCGGGCTTCCGCGCCCAGCTCAACGCGTTGCGCGCGGTGCCGGTCAACGGCTGGTCGCTGCCAACGCGCACCCTGGTTGCCGCTTCAACACCGGGTGCCGATATGACGCCCGGCGCAATGGACAACACCGGTCGTCCGCTGGATGTGGCCGTGCAGCAAGATGGCTGGCTGGCGGTGCGTACCGCTGACGGTTCTGAGGCTTATACCCGCAACGGCAACATGCAGATCAGCTCGACCGGTATTTTGACCGTTCAAGGCAATCCCGTAATGGGCGATGGCGGTCCAATCGCCATTCCGCAAGGCTCTGAACTGACCATCGCGGCTGACGGTACCATCACCTCGCGTAATGCGGGTGATGCACCCAACGCCACGGTGCAGATTGGCAAGCTGAAGCTGGTGAAAGCCACGGGCAAAGAGTTACAGCGTGGCGACGACGGTATGTTCCGTCCGACTCAGGCGACGCAGGCGACACGCGGTGCGGCTTTAGCTCCTGATGCAACGGTCGCAGTCATGCCAGGTGTGTTGGAAGGCAGTAACGTTAAGCCAGTGGAAACCATGGTCGACATGATCGCCAACGCCCGACGTTTCGAGATGCAGATGAAAGTCATCACTAACGTCGATGAAAACGAACAAAAAGCCAATCAACTGCTCAACATGAGCAGCTAAGGCGTAAGGAAAACAACATGATTCGTTCTTTATGGATCGCTAAAACCGGCCTTGACGCCCAGCAAACCAATATGGACGTCATTTCGAACAACCTTGCGAACGTTTCAACCAACGGGTTTAAACGTTCGCGTGCCGTGTTCGAAGATCTGATGTATCAGACGCTGCGCCAGCCGGGCACGCAGTCATCAGAACAGACCACATTGCCTTCAGGCTTGCAGATTGGTACCGGTGTGCGCCCAGTGACCACCGAGCGTCTGCATACCCAGGGCAACCTGTCGCAGACCAGCAACTCAAAAGACGTGGCGATCAACGGTCAGGGTTATTTCGAAGTGCAGATGCCAGACGGTACCTCTTCATATACGCGTGACGGTTCATTCCAGGTAGACCAGAACGGTCAGCTGGTGACCAACGCCGGCTATCCGGTTCAGCCTGGGATCACTATTCCGGCGAACGCCACCAGCATCACCATCTCGCGTGACGGTGTGGTGAGCGTGACGCAGCAGGGGCAGACCAACCCAGCGCAGGTGGGACAGTTGACGCTGAGCACCTTTATGAACGATGCGGGCCTCGATAGCCTGGGTGAAAACCTCTATCAGGAAACGCAGGCATCCGGTGCGGCGACGCAGAGTACGCCAGGGCAGAACGGCGCTGGTTTGCTGTATCAGGGTTATGTTGAAACCTCTAACGTCAACGTGGCGGAAGAGTTGGTCACCATGATTCAGACGCAGCGTGCTTATGAAATCAACAGCAAAGCGATCACCACTTCTGATCAGATGCTGCAGAAATTAACCCAGGTTTAATCTGGGGCCGTTGGGCCAGCCTGGCTGGCCCGATTAAGAACATGAATAAGGTCAGAACTCCGTGGCGAAGCAAGTGATTCTCAAGCCTGGGCATTGGTTAGTAGCCACGCTGCTACTGACATTAAACGGTTGTGCGTTAGTCCCGCGTACGCCTCTGGTGCAGGGTGCAACAACGGCAGAACCCACGCCTTCCGCACCGCCAGTGGTAAACGGTTCCATTTTCCAGGGCGTTGCGCCACTGAACTATGGCTATCAGCCGCTGTTCGAAGACCGCCGTCCACGTAACATTGGCGATACTCTGACGATTACGCTGCAAGAAAATGTCAGCGCCAGCAAAAGTTCTTCAGCCAATGCGAGCCGCGATGGCAGCAACAGCTTTGGCGTGAGCACTGTGCCAACCGGCCTGAGCGGTCTGGTCGGCGCCGCCGGTGAGAAAGCCGGACTGGATGCCAATGGCAAAAATGACTTCGCTGGCAAAGGTGGCGCAACGGCCAATAACACCTTTACCGGCACCATCACCGTCACCGTGAATCAGGTGTTGTCGAATGGCAACCTGCGCGTGGTCGGTGAAAAACAGATCGAAATTAACCAGGGAACCGAATTTATTCGCTTCTCCGGTGTGGTTAACCCACGCACCATCAGCGCCAGCAACGCCGTGTTGTCAACGCAGGTGGCCGATGCACGTATTGAGTATGTCGGAAACGGGTATATCAATGAGGCGCAAACCATGGGCTGGTTCCAGCGTTTCTTCCTGAACGTGTCGCCGATGTAATCGAGGTAATGATGAAAATGAACACTCTGCTGCGTCTGAGCCTGAGCCTGCTGCTCAGTGTCAGTCTGATGGCCCAGGCTGACCGCATTCGCGATCTGACATCCGTACAGGGCGTGCGCGAAAACCAGCTGATCGGTTACGGCCTGGTGGTGGGGCTTGATGGGACAGGTGACCAGACAACGCAAACCCCGTTTACCACCCAGACGGTAAGCAACATGCTGTCGCAGCTCGGTATCACCGTGCCCACCGGCACCAATATGCAGCTGAAAAACGTGGCGGCGGTTATGGTCACGGCAAAGCTGCCGTCGTTTGCACGACAGGGGCAGAATATTGACGTAGTGGTCTCTTCGCTGGGTAACGCCAAAAGCCTGCGCGGTGGCACGCTGTTAATGACGCCGATGAAAGGGGTTGATAACCAGGTGTACGCGCTGGCGCAGGGAAATATTCTGGTGGGCGGTGCAGGTGCATCTGCAGGCGGCAGCAGTGTGCAGGTTAACCAGCTAAACGGTGGCCGCATTACTAATGGTGCAACGGTAGAGCGCGAGCTGCAAAGTAACTTTGGCAGCCAAAACACCATCAATCTCCAACTGAATACTGAAGATTTCACCATGGCGCAGCGTATTGCCGATGCGATTAATAGCCGTGGCGTGGGTTCAGCGCAACCACTCGATGCGCGTACCGTGCAGATTCGCGTTTCACCCAACAACAGTTCACAGGTGCGCCTGCTGTCAGAAATCCAGAATATAGACGTTTCTGTGCCGGTTGAAGATGCCAAAGTCATCATCAACTCGCGTACCGGTTCGGTGGTCATGAACCGCGAGGTAACGCTCAATACCTGTGCTGTGGCGCAAGGCAACTTGTCGGTGACAGTGAATCAGCAGCAGAACGTCAGCCAGCCGAACACGCCGTTCGCCGGTGGACAAACCGTGGCGACTACGCAGACGCAGATCGACTTGCGCCAGAGCGGCGGAGCCTTGCAGCGTGTTAACGCCAGCGCCAACCTTAATAACGTGGTCCGTGCCCTTAACGCCCTGGGCGCAACGCCGATTGAGCTGATGTCGATTCTGCAGTCGATGCAAAGTGCAGGCTGTCTGCGCGCCAAACTGGAAATCATCTGATGACCGATACGCAATCGCTGATGAGTGCGGCCTATGACAGCCGCTCACTGAACAACCTGAAACGCGAAGCAGCCGCCGACCCGAAAGGGAAGGCGCTGCAGGTGGCAAAACAGGTTGAGGGAATGTTCGTACAGATGATGTTGAAGAGCATGCGTGAAGCGTTGCCGCAGGATGGCATCTTCAGCAGCGACTCAACGAAGATGTACACCTCAATGTACGATCAGCAGATTGCGCAGGAAATCGGTAAACGCGGGCTGGGTATGGCGGATTTGATCGTCAAACAGATGCAGCCCGCGCAAGAGCCTGATGAAACCGCTGGCACGGTACCGATGAAGCTGGATAACAGCTTCATTTATAGCAATCTGCCTTCCAACCAACTGGAGCAGATGGTACGCAAAGCGGTGCCGCGTCTGCCGGTCTCGCCGTCCAGTTTCCCAGCGGATAGCAACGACTTTATTGCCCAGTTATCCCAACCCGCGCAGGCTGCGAGTCAGCAGAGTGGTATTCCACATCACTTGATCCTTGCCCAGGCGGCGCTGGAATCGGGTTGGGGACAACGCCAGATTCTGACGCGCGACGGCAAGCCGAGCTACAACGTGTTTGGCATTAAGGCCGGTGGTGACTGGAAGGGCGCAACCACCGACATCATGACCACCGAATATGAAGGTGGCGTGGCGAAGAAAGTGCGTGCCACCTTCCGTGTGTATGGTTCCTATATGGAAGCCCTCAGCGACTACGTCAAACTGCTGTCCAATAACCCGCGCTATGCCGCCGTTGCCAATGCCGCAACGCCGGAGCAGGGCGCACGAGCCCTGCAGGCAGCGGGCTACGCCACCGATCCGAAATATGCGCAGAAATTGGTGGGAATGATCCAGCAATTCAGAAACATGGGCGAGAAAGTCGTGAAGGCGTACAGCCAGGATATCACCGATTTGTTCTGATTTTTTACCTCAAGTTTCACTTAAGCACGCCGATAACCATCATAAGCTGCGGGCGTTTTAGCCCGCCCAATCGCACTGATGACTGCCAGCCCGGTTAACGGGAAATAAAGGAACCGAGATGTCCAGCATAATTAACTCAGCGATGAGTGGGCTGAGCGCCGCACAGGCCGCATTAAGCACCACCAGTAACAACATCAGCAACTACACGGTAGCGGGTTACTCACGTCAGACCACCATTCTGTCGCAGGCCAATAGCACCCTACAAGGCAACAGCTACTATGGCAATGGCGTGACGCTGTCTGGCGTGCAGCGTGAATATGATGAGTTTGTTACTGCTCAGTTGCGCGGATCCAATGCCAATTACAGCGCGGTGAATACCCAATACAGTCAGATTTCAAACATTGATGACCTGCTGTCGACATCGACCACCAGCCTTTCAACGTCGATTCAAAGCTTCTTTACCAATGTGCAAAACGTGGTAAGTAATGCAAACGATCCGTCTGCACGTCAATCAATGCTGAGCTATGCACAGGGGTTGGTCAATCAGTTCCAGACCACGGCGCAGTACTTGAATAACATGCAAACCAGTGTGAATACGGACATTGCCTCTAACGTTGACCAGATTAATACCTACACCAGCCAGATTGCCGATCTCAACACCCAGATTGCAAAACTGACCACCGGCAACGGTGCTGCACCGAATGATCTGCTGGATCAACGCGATCAGTTGGTGAACAACCTTAATAACATCGTTGGGGTAAACGTCTCTCAGCAAGATGGTAGCTATATCGTCTCGATGGGGAGTGTCACTCTGGTTAACGGCAAAAATTCGACTAATTTGGTCGCGATGCCTTCCAGCGCCGATAACTCGCGTATCACTGTTGGTTATGTCGACAAGCAAGCAGGTAATGTCGAAATTCCTGAAAAAACCCTGACGACCGGTTCACTCGGTGGTTTGCTGGCGTTCCGCACGCAGGATTTAGATACCGCACAGAATCAGCTTGGCCAGTTAGCGGCAGCCTTCACCACCAGCTTTAACGCCGTGCAAACTGCAGGATATGACAGTAACGGCGATCTGGGCACGAAATTCTTCAACATCGGCTCACCGAACGTAGTGAGTAACAGCAAGAATACGTCCACTGCAACGGTGACCGCAGAATGGTCTGATACCAGTGCGCTTAAAGCCTCAAACTACTCCATGAGCTATGACAGCGCCAGCAGTACCTGGTCTGTGACTCGCTTGTCTGACAACGTGAAATTTAGCGTTACGCCTGATGCGACAGACGGCACACTGAGCTTTGATGGTCTGAAATTAACCGTTACCGGTACGCCTGATAATAAAGATAGTTTCCTGGTAAAACCGGTCCAGAACGTGATTAGCAGTATGTCTGTGGCTATCACGGATGAATCGCAAATCGCTGCTGCATCCAGTGCGACCAGTGGCGAAAGTGACAACACCAACGCCCAAAAAATGCTGGATTTGCAGGATGCGAAGTTGGTTAACGGCAACGCAACGATTGCGCAAGCGTATGCCAGCATCGTCAGCACGGTGGGTAACAAAACCAGCACACTGGAAACGGCCAGTACCACGCAGAAAAACGTGGTCGATCAGCTTACCGACCGTCAGCAGTCGGTCTCAGGGGTGAACCTTGATGAAGAGTACGCCAACCTGACCAAATATCAGCAGTTTTATATGGCGAATGCGCAGGTATTGCAAACCGCCAGCACGATTTTCAACGCGCTGATGGACATCCGCGGCTAAGCATAGAGGATAAAAACCATGCGTCTTAGTACCAATATGATTTTTGACCAGCAGGTGCGCGGGATTACTGACTCGCAATCTTCCTGGTTAAAAGTGGGCGAACAGCTTTCCAGCGGTCGTCGTGTTAACAACCCATCTGATGATCCCATTGCGGCTTCTCGTGCCGTGGTGCTGTCGCAGTCTCAGGCGAAAAGTACCCAATACGCGACCGCGCGTAGTTTCGCGGATCAAAGCTTGTCGATGGAAGAGAATGCGCTTAAAGGCGCGACCAGTAGCATTCAGGATGCACAAACCCTGATCGTTTATGGCTCTACCGGCACACTTAGCGATGACGACCGTGCCTCTATCGCCACCCAACTGGAAGGTATTCGCGCCCAGTTGCTCAATCAGGCCAACAGCCAGGATGGTAATGGTCGCTATATTTTCGCCGGTTACAAAACCGATACGGCACCATTCACCGATACTGCCGGCACTGGCGTGAGCTATGTGGGCGGCGATCAGGCTATCACGCAGAAAGTCGATGAAGGCCGCACTATGGATGTGAGCAGCACGGGCTCTTCTGTGTTCATGTCGATTACCAGCAATGCGAAAGCTGAACCAGATGGAACGGCGAGCGAGACCAATGTCTTTAATATGCTCGACAGCGCCATTGCGGCCCTTAAAGTGCCACAAGACAATGCGGATGATGCGACCAAACAAACGTTCCAGGATGCGATGGATAAAACCAACCGTGGCCTCAGTAATTCACTGAACAACGTTTTGACCGTGCGTTCTGCAGTCGGTACACAGCTGTCAGAACTCGACACGCTGAATGCGCAGGGTGACGATCGCGATACTATCATGACCTCGCAAATGAGTGATTTGGTAGATGTCGATTACACCTCCGCCATTTCCAGCTACACCATGCAACAGACAGCACTGCAAGCCTCTTACAAGACCTTCACTGATATGTCGAAGATGTCACTGTTCCAGCTAAATTCATAAGATCTGACTTGAAAATTTGAGCGTGCTTAAACCGGGCGCGCTTAGTTTCTCCCACCGCCTTTTGGGGCCGTGGGATTTTTTTTGCCTGTCATTTCGTCGCACCGTTCATCGCACCTGGCACCTGCGGAGCCGCGGTCTGTTTGTGTACTCTGCCAGATCACCACCTCTTCGCACCTGCCTCCTGCGGCGCAGCGGTCGGTTTTTCTACTCTGCCAGATCATCACGAGTCATTGCGGCAGAGCAGGATCGACAGGCAATAAAAAACCCCGAACCAGTCGGGGTTTTGTTAACGCTGATTAGCGACTAAGACTTAAACGCTTTCCGGACGTGTTGCCGGTGCCGTCGCCTGATGCGTGGCGCTATGGCCGCCCGCAGAGCCACGGCCTTCGAAGTCAAACGGTGGGCGAACCCAATCGCTGTGACGAACGACTTCTGGCTCCCATGCCGGAGCAGGTGCTTTGGTCATTGGCGCCGTGGCGTGGTGCTTCCAGCGGGTATCAGCGTTGCTCACTGCGGTATCACGTGCAGCAACAGGAGCATGCGGTTCAGTAACCGGTGCAGCAGGCGCTTCAGCAGCCACGGGTGCAGCCAGTACTTCTTCCACTTGCGCTGCTACAGCAGGCTCAACGTCAGCAGGCGCTTGCTCAGCCGCTGCAACAGCAGGCTGAACTTCAGCAGGCGCTTGCTCAGCCACGGCTTCGCTGACCTGTGGTGCGGTAATTTCCGCAGCAGGGACTTCCTCAGCTGGTGTCACTTCAGTAGCAGAAACTGTCTCAGTCGATGCAGGCGTCGCAGCCGGTGCCACTTCAGACGATGCAGCAGCAACTTCCGCAGCGGGTGCAACTTCAGCCTGAATATCTTCAACTTCATTAGCGATGACCGTGTCAGCCGGTGCCGTTGTCACTTCATCGGCCGGTACGGCTTCAGCAGCGGTTTGTTGTGCAATCTGCTCAACAGCGGCAGAAATCACGGCAGGCTCTTCGTTAACAGGCGCAGCGACTGGGGTCAGGTCATCGGTGTTCACCACCGGCACTTCAGTGTGTGCCTGTGGCTCAGACTGATGAACAGCCTCTTGCGCTGCTGGCTGAGTAACCTGTTCTGCTGCTGCCGCAACCGGCAGTGCGTCCGCTTCACCGGTATGTTGATAGCTGTAATCAGGCATTTCGTTCAGCGCTTCCTGAGAGGAGAACTGATCGTGGGCCTGGGTAACCGGGTAGGTAATCCAGACTTTGCCGGATGCCATCTCTGGAGAAGAGGCAGCCGATTCCAGCGGCATGGCAGATTGGGTTGGGTAACGCTCATCGCGGTAGCGACGACGACGTTGGCCGCTCACGCGCAGATGACGTGGTGAACGACGTGAGCGACGCGGCATGTTGGCGCTATCACGGTTCTCGTTATCATCCTGTTCATCCTGAGCGACTTCAGATTGCTCATTGAATGCAGTGCGCTGTGCATTTTCCACAACCGCTTCCGTGGCTGCTGGTGCTGGGATGGCTGCCGCCACTTCGCCAGTATCATCCACGCGCACGCGCTGGGTCAGTTGACGCTGTTTACGGCGTGGCATGACCTGCACACGTTCTTCTTCCTGCGCAACGTTTTCATCAGTGATTTCGGTCTGAGCAACGGTTTCAGCGGCTTTTTGATCCTGCTGATTACGTTTCTCATCCTGACGACGACGCTGGCGTTCAGCTCGCTGCTCACGACGCTGTTGCTGCTGCTCATCACGCTGCTGCAGCTGCTCATCGGTCAGCGCTGGACGTTCACCACGAGGCTCGTTCTGACGCTTGTTACGGCGATTTTCCTGATTGTCACGCGGCTCGCGGGCTTCACGTGGTTCACGCGATTCGCGTGGCTCACGCGCTTCACGCGGTTCACGGCCTTCGCGACCCTGAGCATTTTCACCGTTGCGCGGAGTGCGATCGCGACGATTATTGCTACGACGGTTGTTACGGCGGTCGCCACGCTGCTGATTATTCTCACTTTCAGCGGCTTTCTCTTCTGGTTTAGCTTCAACAGGTGCAGCAGCAGGCGCATCGCCAGCAAACAGTTTTTTCAAACCGCCCAACAGACGAGCGACTAAGCCAGTGCTGGCAACGGCAGGTGCCGCGGCGGCAGCTGCCGGTTTTGCATCCGCTTTAACCGCACTACGGCTCTCTTTTTCCACTTCAACCGGCGCAGGCGGCGCATCAGGCATCACAAAGGCGGCCAGAGCTGGCTGCTCAGGACGACGACGTTCGGCATGCTCTTCTTCCGAAGGCAGCGCCATTTCGGCTTCATGCAGTTTCGGCAGGTGGTAAGACAGTGTCTGCGTCTCTTCGCCTTTGCGCACGCGCAGCACAGAGTAATGTGGCGTTTCCATCTGATCGTTTGGCACGATGATGGCACGCACGCCACCCTGGCGTTTCTCGATCGCACTGACTGCATCACGCTTTTCGTTCAGCAGGTAAGAGGCGACGGGCACCGGTACAATCGCATGCACTTCTTTGGTGTTGTCTTTCAGCGCTTCTTCTTCAATCAGACGCAAGATAGACAGCGAGAGCGATTCGTTATCACGGATGGTGCCTGTGCCGCTACAGCGTGGGCAGACGTGATGGCTGGATTCACCCAATGATGGGCTAAGACGCTGACGCGACATTTCCAGCAGACCGAAACGCGAAATGTGACTGATTTGAATGCGTGCACGATCCTGACGAACCGCTTCACGCAGACGGTTTTCAACCGCGCGCTGGTGTCGAACCGGTGTCATGTCGATGAAGTCGATGACAATCAGGCCGCCGAGGTCGCGCAGGCGCAACTGACGAGCGATTTCATCAGCCGCTTCGAGGTTAGTATTGAATGCCGTCTCTTCGATGTCGCCACCGCGTGTTGCACGGGCGGAGTTGATATCGATGGCGGTCAGCGCTTCGGTGCTATCGATAACAATTGAGCCACCGGAAGGCAAGCGCACTTCGCGCTGGAATGCCGATTCAATCTGCGACTCAATTTGGTAGTGGCTGAACAGCGGAATTTCACCGGTGTACAGTTTGATTTTGCTGCTGAAGTCCGGGCGTCCGAGCGCAGCAATATGCTGACGGGCCAGCTCCAGCACTTTAGGGTTATCGATGAGAATCTCACCAATATCCTGACGCAGATAGTCGCGGAAGGCACGTACAATGACGTTGCTTTCCTGGTGGATCAGGAACGGGGCAGGGCGGCTATCAGCGGCTTTTTTGATCGCTTCCCAGTGCTTCAATCGGAAACTCAGGTCCCACTGCAGTGATTCGGCAGATTTGCCAACGCCTGCGGTACGCACGATCAAACCCATACCGTCTGGCAGTTCCAGTGCGGACAGCGCTTCCTTCAGTTCGGTGCGATCGTCACCTTCAATACGGCGGGAAATACCCCCGGCACGCGGGTTATTCGGCATCAGGACTAAATAGCTACCGGCCAGAGAAATGAAGGTGGTTAAGGCTGCACCTTTATTTCCACGCTCCTCTTTATCGATTTGCACGATAACTTCCTGACCTTCACGCAACACCTCTTTGATGTTAGGACGGCCATGTGCGTTGTAATTAGCAGGGAAGTATTCGCGGGAAATTTCTTTCAGGGGGAGGAAACCGTGGCGTTCAGCACCGTAATCGACAAATGCCGCTTCGAGGCTGGGTTCAACACGGGTGATTTTACCTTTGTAGATATTGGCTTTTTTCTGCTCGTGTCCGGGGCTTTCGATATCCAGATCGTACAGACGTTGGCCGTCAACAAGGGCAACGCGCAACTCTTCCTGCTGAGATGCGTTAATTAACATTCTTTTCATCGTGACTTACTCGTTATTCTCACATGAGTGATGTAGCTGCGGGCATCGTTACCCTGGACGAGAATCAACCGATGGCCCCGTGTCTTAATGCACTGACGTCAACCTCACGGCTGTCGTCGGCTAAAGGGGCGCAAATCTTGTCGGTGGCCTGTTTTTCATAAGGAAAAACAGCGCCTGAAGGTGGAATAGCTATAGAAAATTCAGAAATCCACACATCCCAGTCTGTCGTCCAGGCTGCAACCCGCAGCCCGCTAAGTGCCTGATTTAACATTACGTCTTACGCCATTGCTGCGTGTCCGTTCAATCCGGCAAAATGACTTATTTCGCTCTTTTTTCCTGCCTGAATTTTTCCAGGGCAGAAACCCCTGCATTATTCCATTGCTCACTCACATATAGCAAGGCGACTTTTGCCGAGCTGTGAAGTTTGTGCATCCTTAACCTGTTCATTTGCAGGGCTTAACATCGCATCGGTGAAAAAGTCATCATTATGACCTTTTGTCCGCGCGACAAAGAGAGAGTTAAGCACAGAAAAAGGGGTGGCGCTATCCAGGGACACTATTTAGAATCGCCGCCATGAAAACAGAGAATCCCGGCGTACTTTATGTCGCCATTACGGCTGAAAATGCCGAACAACGTATTGATAACTTTTTGCGCACTCAGCTCAAGGGCGTGCCGAAAAGTATGATTTATCGCATCTTGCGTAAAGGCGAGGTGCGCGTGAATAAAGGACGCGTGAAACCCGAGTATAAGCTGCAGGCGGGGGATGAAGTGCGCATTCCGCCAGTGCGTGTGGCCGAGCGTGAAGAGCAGGCGGTATCACCGAAACTCGATAAGGTTGCCGCGCTGGCGAATGCCATCCTGTATGAGGACGATCATCTGCTGGTGCTGAACAAGCCATCAGGTACCGCCGTACACGGGGGTAGCGGTCTTAGCTTTGGTGTGATTGAAGGTCTGCGCGCGCTGCGTCCTGAAGCCCGTTTCCTCGAACTGGTACATCGTCTTGACCGCGACACTTCCGGTATTTTGCTGGTGGCAAAAAAACGTTCTGCGCTGCGTTCGCTGCATGAGCAGTTACGTGAAAAGGGCATGCAGAAAGATTATCTGGCGCTGGTGCGCGGTGACTGGCCTTCACATTTGAAAGCGGTGCAGGCACCGTTGCTGAAAAATATTTTGCAAAGCGGTGAGCGCGTGGTGCGCGTCAGTGCGGAAGGCAAGCCCTCCGAGACCCGTTTCAAAGTGGAAGAGCGTTTTGGTTTCGCCACTCTGGTAAAAGCCAGTCCGGTGACCGGGCGCACGCACCAGATCCGTGTGCACACGCTGCATGGTGGCCATCCTATCGCTTTTGACGATCGCTATGGCGATCGGGACTTTGATCGTCAGCTCGCGTCAACGGGCCTGGCGCGGTTGTTCCTGCATGCTGCAGCGCTGACCTTTACCCATCCGAATACCGGGGAAGTCCTGCGAATGGAAGCGCCGCTGGATAATGCGCTGAAACACTGCCTGGCGCAGTTGCGTCAGAAAAAAGCCTGATTTTCCGGGCATCAACCCAGCGCGTTGATGCCCACTTTGATCAGCATCTTATTTAACGCTATCAGCGGTAATCCAATCAGCGTATTGGGATCGCGCCCCTCCAGCCGCTCAAACAAGCAAATCCCCATACCTTCGCTTTTAAAGCTGCCCGCACAATTCAACGGCTGCTCTTTTTCCACATAGTGACGAATTTCTGCCTGACTTAAATGACGGAAATGTACGTTGAACGGTTCACAAACCACCTGCTGTTGTGCCGTTTGTGGCTGAATCAAGGCGAGCCCGGTATAAAACGTAATCACTTTGCCACTGGCCGCAGCCAGTTGCCGGCAGGCATTCTCCACCGTATGCGGTTTTCCGGTTATGTTGCCATCAAGCACGCAGACCTGATCGGAACCAATTATCCAGCTTTGTGGAAACTGAGCGGCTAGCGCCTGGGCTTTTGCCAGTGCTAAGCGTTGCACTAACTGCGGTGCGGTTTCGTTCGGTTGCGGCGTCTCGTCGCAATCGGGCGCAACAGCAATAAAAGGCAGGCCAAGCTTGCTCAGCAAGGCCTGACGGAATGGGGAAGTGGAGGCCAGAATTAACGGTGTCATGATTTTTTTTCAGAATAGATAGCGTAAAGATGATAGGCATTTTAAACTATGCGCCGCACTGGATGCGACTAACGGGTGAAAGATGCTGTAAACCGGCCTTTTTCTTTGACTCTATGACGTTACAAAGTTAATATGCGCGCCCTATGCAAAAGGTAAAATTACCCCTGACGATCGATCTGGCCCGCGCCGCGCAAAAGCGCCTTGATTACCAAGGTGTGTATGCACCTGAATTGGTGGCGCGCCTGGCCGAAACGGTCGTGAGTGTGGACAGTGATGTGGAATGCACCATGTCGTTTGCGATTGACAACCAGCGCTTAGCGGTTCTGCAAGGAACAGCTGATGTGCAGGTGACATTGTCGTGTCAACGCTGCAACCAGTCATTCCCGCATGCTGTCCACGTAAGCTATTGCTTCAGTCCTGTCTCTTCTGATGAGCAGGCCGAGGCACTACCGGAAGCTTACGAGCCAGTTGATATCAATGATTTCGGCGAAATCGACTTGCTGGCAGTTATCGAAGATGAACTCATCCTCGCGCTGCCTGTAGTTCCGGTGCATGATTCTGAACACTGTGAAGTGTCCGACGCGGACATGGTATTTGGCAAGTTGCCTGAAGAGGCAGAAAAACCAAATCCCTTTGCCGTATTAGCCAGTTTAAAGCGTAAGTAATAGGAGTAAGGTCCATGGCCGTACAACAGAATAAACCAACCCGTTCTAAGCGTGGTATGCGTCGTTCGCACGATGCGCTGACCACCGCAGCTCTGTCAGTAGATAAAGTTTCTGGTGAAACTCATCTGCGTCACCATATCACTGCGGATGGTTACTACCGCGGTCGCAAGGTTATCACCAAGTAATTCTTTGCGGTTACGCAAGGCGATACCTTGACACGTTTGACCCTGGCAGTTGATGCCATGGGCGGGGATTTCGGTCCCTGCGTGACAGTGCCTGCATCCTTGCAGGCACTGGCCTCTCATACGAATCTGGTTCTTCTTCTGGTCGGTGATCCCGACATCATCTCGTCATTTCTTGCCAAAGCGGATTCCTCGTTACTGGGGCGTGTGCAGGTGATCCCTGCCGAATCGGTTATTGCAAGTGATGCCAAGCCTTCACAAGCCATTCGAAACAGCCGCGGCAGCTCGATGCGTGTGGCACTCGAGCTGGTGAAAGAGGGTAACGCGCAAGCCTGCATCAGTGCAGGCAATACCGGCGCGTTAATGGGGCTGGCAAAAATGTTATTGAAGCCGCTGGATGGCATTGAGCGTCCGGCGCTGATGACCGTTCTGCCGCATCAGCAGCAGGGTAAAACGGTGGTGCTGGATCTCGGCGCAAATGTGGAATCGGATAGCGATATGTTGGTGCAGTTTGCCATCATGGGCGCTGTCATGGCCGAGGAAGTGCTGGAAATCGACAGACCGCGTGTCGCGCTGCTCAACATTGGGCAGGAAGAGACCAAGGGGCTGGAAACGATTCGCACAGCATCTGCGGTTCTGCGGGATACGCCGCAAATCAACTATATTGGTTATCTTGAGGGGAATGATCTCCTCACCGGCAAGACGGATGTGCTGGTCTGTGATGGCTTCGTGGGAAACGTCACGCTTAAAACCATGGAAGGCGTGGTAAGAATGTTTCTTTCTCTGCTCAAGTCGTCAGAGGATGGGAAAAAACGGGCGTGGTGGTTGAAATGGGTAGGGCGCTGGCTGCAAAAGCGTCTGGCTAAACGTTTCGGCCATCTCAACCCCGACCAGTACAATGGCGCTTGTCTGTTAGGATTGCGCGGAACAGTGATCAAAAGCCACGGTGCGGCGAATCAACGTGCGTTTGCCGTGGCGATAGAGCAGGCAGAGCAGGCGGTGCGCAGGCAAGTCCCAGAGAGGATTGCGGCGCGCCTTGACGCTGTATTAGCCAGGAGTGACAAAGCGTAGATGTTTACCAAAATTATCGGTACGGGCAGCTATTTGCCTGAGCAGGTTCGCTCCAATGCGGATCTGGAAAAAATGGTGGAGACTTCGGACGAGTGGATTGTCACGCGTACCGGTATCCGTGAGCGCCGTATTGCCGCGCCAGATGAAACGGTTGCCACTATGGGCTTTGCGGCTGCACAGCGCGCACTGGAAATGGCAGGCGTTGCGGCCAGCGATGTTGGTCTGATTATTGTGGCAACCACCTCTTCCAGCCATGCCTTCCCAAGTTCAGCGTGCATGATCCAGCAGATGCTGGAGATCAATGACTGCGCTTCTTTCGATCTGGCCGCTGCATGTGCAGGTTTCACCTATGCACTTAGCGTTGCCGATCAGTACATCAAAAACGGTGTGGTCAAACACGCGCTGGTGATCGGTGCGGACGTCTTAGCCCGCACTCTCGATCCTAACGATCGTGGCACTATCATCCTGTTTGGTGACGGCGCTGGCGCTGTGGTGCTGGGGCAAAGTGAAGAGCCCGGTATCCTGTCAACGCATCTGCATGCTGACGGTCGTTATGGCAAGCTGTTGACGCTGCCGTATCAGGATCGTGAACATCAGGATGAGCCAGCCTATCTCACGATGGCCGGTAATGAAGTCTTTAAAGTCGCTGTGACCGAGCTTGCCCATATCGTGGACGAGACGCTGCAAGCCAACAACCTTGATCGCGAAATGCTCGACTGGCTGGTGCCACATCAGGCCAACCTGCGCATTATCAGCGCAACGGCCAGAAAGCTCGGCATGGGCATGGAAAAAGTGGTGGTGACGCTGGATCGCCATGGCAACACTTCAGCGGCTTCGGTGCCAAGTGCACTGGATGAAGCGGTGCGAGATGGCCGTATCAAGCCTGGCCAACTGATTTTGCTGGAAGCCTTTGGTGGCGGTTTCACCTGGGGTTCTGCGCTGGTTCGCTTTTGATTGACAGGAACGACAGATGACACAATTTGCTTTTGTTTTCCCAGGACAGGGCTCACAGACCGTCGGCATGCTGGCCGATCTGGCTGTGGAAAACCCGCAGGTTGAAGCCACTTTCCGTGAAGCTTCTGACGCACTGGGATATGACTTATGGCAGTTGGTACAACAAGGTCCAGCTGAAGAACTGAATAAGACCTGGCAGACGCAACCTGCGTTGCTGGCGGCCTCCGTCGCGATTTATCGCGTCTGGCAGAGCAAAAATGGCCCGCAGCCTACGCTGATGGCCGGCCATAGCCTGGGTGAATACTCTGCGCTGGTATGTGCTGGCGTACTGAACTTTGCGGACGCAATCAAGTTAGTCGAATTACGCGGCAAACTGATGCAGGAAGCGGTTCCTGAAGGGACCGGTGCCATGCAGGCAATCATCGGGCTTGATGATGAGTCTATCCGTAAAGCGTGCGAAGAAAGCGCGCAAGGTCAGGTGGTTTCGCCGGTGAACTTCAATTCGCCAGGCCAGGTGGTTATCGCGGGTAACAAAGAAGCGGTTGAGCGTGCAGGTGCTGCCTGTAAAGCGGCCGGTGCCAAGCGTGCGTTGCCATTACCTGTGAGCGTTCCTTCGCATTGCGCGTTGATGAAGCCCGCAGCAGATAAACTGGCTGTGGCACTGGAAGATATTACTTTCAATGCACCTGGTGTGCCTGTCGTCAATAACGTAGACGTCAAGTGTGAAACCGATGCCGCTGCGATTCGCAGTGCACTGGTTCGCCAGTTGTATAGCCCGGTGCGCTGGACCGAAGCCGTTGAGTTTATTGCCACCCAAGGCGTTGGCCAGTTGTTGGAGATCGGTCCAGGTAAAGTCCTGACCGGTCTGACCAAACGTATTGTGGATAGCCTGACCGCTGCAGCCGTGAACGATTCTGCGTCACTCTCTGCTGCGCTTACACAGGAATAAGAGGAAAAACATGAGCTTTGAAGGTAAAGTAGCGCTGGTGACTGGCGCAAGCCGCGGCATTGGCCGTGCAATCGCGGAAACGCTGGTTGCGCGTGGTGCGAAAGTGGTGGGAACCGCCACCAGCGAAAGCGGTGCGGAAGCAATCAGTGCTTACCTCGGCGATAACGGCAAAGGTCTGCTGTTGAACGTGACCGATGCGGCCTCTATTGAGAGCGTGCTCGAGAAAGTTCGCGCTGAATTTGGCGAAGTGGACATTTTAGTCAATAATGCAGGCATTACGCGTGATAATCTGTTGATGCGCATGAAGGACGATGAGTGGGCGGATATCCTCGATACCAACCTGACATCAGTCTTCCGTCTTTCTAAGGCGGTTATGCGTGCCATGATGAAAAAACGCGTGGGCCGTATCATTACCATCGGTTCTGTAGTTGGAACCATGGGTAACGCGGGTCAAACAAACTATGCGGCAGCAAAAGCAGGTTTGATTGGCTTTAGCAAATCACTGGCGCGAGAAGTCGCGTCACGTGGCATTACCGTAAACGTCGTGGCTCCGGGCTTTATTGAGACGGACATGACGCGTGCACTGAACGAAGATCAGCGCTCGGGCATTTTGGCAGAAGTGCCGGCAGGTCGTTTAGGCGACCCGCAGGAGATTGCCAATGCTGTTGCATTCTTAGCCTCTGACGAAGCCTCTTACATCACGGGTGAGACGCTCCACGTCAATGGCGGCATGTACATGGTCTGATAATCACGAAAACATTTGCATTATCTGCGGTAAACACCGCAGAATAGCGCAAAATCGTGGTTCGACCAGCCGGGATTTTGTTGCATCTTTTTCAACATTTTATACACTACGAAAACCATCGCGAAAGCGAGTTTTGATAGGAAATTAAATAGTATGAGCGATATCGAACAACGCGTTAAGAAAATCGTAGCTGAGCAGCTGGGTGTTAAAGAAGACGAAGTGATTAACACTGCTTCTTTCGTTGAAGACCTGGGTGCAGATTCTCTTGACACCGTTGAGCTGGTAATGGCTCTGGAAGAAGAGTTTGATACTGAAATTCCAGACGAAGAAGCTGAGAAAATCACTACCGTTCAGGCAGCGATCGATTACATCAATAGCCACCAAGGCTAATGAATATCTTCAGGCGGTCACCTCGACCGCCTGAGTTTTATGTTTGCCCCACATAGCGTTATTTTTTCCCTCCCTGGAGGACGTACGTGTCTAAGCGTCGTGTAGTTGTGACTGGTCTTGGCATGTTGTCTCCTGTCGGCAATACCGTAGAGTCTACCTGGAGTGCTCTCCTTGCCGGTCAGAGCGGCATCAGCCTGATCGACCATTTTGATACTAGTGCCTACGCAACACGCTTTGCGGGCTTAGTAAGAGATTTTAATTGCGATGAATTCATCTCGCGCAAAGATCAGCGCAAGATGGATGACTTCATCCAATACGGCATTGTGGCTGGTATTCAGGCTATGGCGGACTCCGGTCTGGTCGTGACTGATGAGAATGCCGGTCGCATCGGCGCAGCTATCGGTTCCGGCATCGGTGGACTGGGTTTAATTGAAGACAACCACAGTTCACTGGTTAACGGCGGTCCGCGCAAAATCAGCCCGTTCTTTGTTCCTTCTACCATTGTTAACATGGTGGCAGGTCACCTGACCATCATGTACGGTCTGAAAGGTCCAAGCATTTCTATTGCAACCGCTTGTACTTCAGGCGTGCACAACATTGGTCATGCTGCGCGTATCATTGCGTACAACGACGCCGATGTCATGCTGGCCGGTGGTGCTGAAAAAGCCAGTACCCCGCTAGGTGTGGGTGGCTTTGGTGCTGCACGTGCGCTCTCAACCAATAACGATAATCCGCAGGCGGCAAGCCGTCCGTGGGATAAAGACCGTGATGGTTTCGTATTGGGCGATGGTGCAGGCATTGTGGTGCTGGAAGAGTACGAGCATGCGAAAAAGCGCGGTGCGAAAATTTATGCTGAAATCATCGGTTTCGGCATGAGCAGCGATGCTTACCACATGACGTCTCCACCGGAGGACGGTTCAGGTGCTGCAGCAGCGATGGTGAATGCATTGCGTGACGCGCAGCTGAATGCTGAACAGATTGGCTACGTCAACGCGCATGGCACCTCAACGCCAGCGGGTGACAAAGCTGAAGCTCAGGCGGTCAAGTCTGTATTTGGTGCAGCGGCTCACAGCGTGATGGTGAGTTCTACCAAATCCATGACTGGGCACCTGCTGGGTGCAGCAGGCGCGGTAGAAGCGATTTATTCGATTCTGGCGCTGCGCGACCAGGCGGTTCCGCCAACCATCAACCTGGATAACCCAGATGAAGGTTGTGACCTCGACTTCGTGCCGCATACAGCACGTCAGGTGAGCGGACTGGATTACACGCTGTGTAACTCCTTTGGATTTGGCGGCACCAACGGCTCGCTGATCTTCCGCAAGGTCTAAGTTTTACCCAGCCAAACAGAGGCCCGCAATGCGGGCCTTTTTTATATTTTGTCACGCAGTGGCGTGGATTCTTACCGCTGTCAGTGATATTCAGACTGGCAGGGTAGCCAAAGGTGAGCGGTATGTGGATAAACGGCGTAGAGCAGTTCGAACTTTCTGCGCGCGATCGCGCGGTGCAGTTTGGTGATGGCTGTTTTACCACTGCTGCGGTAGTGGCAGGCAAGATACAACTGCTGAACGCCCATTTGCAGCGATTGCAGGAAGGCTGTGAGCGTTTATTCATTCCCTTACCGGATATGGCGCAGCTGGCCGAGGAGATGCAGCATGCCGCCAATGGTCAAACCCAGTCCGTTTTAAAAGTGATTCTGACGCCAGGCGTCGGTGGACGGGGATATAGCCGAACCGGTTGCACAACCCCGACGCGCATCCTCTCCCTTTCTCCGTGGCCGCAACACTACACCACTTTGCAGCAGCAGGGTGCAGCGCTCATAACCAGCCCAGTGAGACTGGCGCGCAATCCACTGCTCGCCGGCCTCAAACATCTTAACCGACTGGAACAGGTGCTGATCCGTCAGCAGCTTGACCACACCGATGCTGATGAGGCGCTGGTGCTTGACACTGCAGGGACGGTGGTGGAATGCTGTGCGGCCAATTTATTCTGGCGCAAAGGTGATCAGGTTTTCACGCCGCGTCTTGAGCAAGCGGGTGTCGATGGCATTATGCGCCGTTATCTGATGGCGCAGATAGCGTCGGAAGGCCAGGCTTGTCAGTTGATTGAAGGAAGCAGGGAGGATGTGCTGAACGCCGATGAAGTGGTGATTTGCAATGCCCTGATGCCGGTTTTACCTGTGCGGAAAATTGACGATGTTTCGTTCACCGCACGCACGCTGTACCAGCAGCTGTATAACAGTTGCCAGAAGATGGAAGCATCATGACCCGAATGAAAAAAATACTCGCCAGCGCTGTGGCGATTGCCGGCCTCGCGGCGGCATTGAGTTATTGGCAGATTGAACGTTTTGCCGATACCCCTTTAACCATTAATCAGGAAACGATCTACACATTGCCCGCGGGTAGTGGTCGGGTCGTGCTGGAAGCGCAACTGGAAAGCCAGCACATCATTCCGGAAAGTATCTGGTTTGGGCCGCTTTTGAAACTTGAGCCTGAACTCGCGAAGTTCAAAGCCGGCACCTACCGACTGGAAAGCAATATGACGGTAAGACAGCTGTTGCAGTTACTGGCCAGCGGTAAAGAAGCGCAATTTCCGGTACGGTTTGTCGAGGGCTCACGCCTGAAGGAGTGGTTGGCCGAACTGCGTCAAGCGCCCTATATCAAACATACGCTAACTGACGATCAGTTTGCGACTGTCGCCGCTGCGCTGAGAATGGATGCAAATCAGCTTGAGGGCGCTTTCTATCCCGACACCTATTTGTATACGGCTAACACCAGTGATATATCGCTGCTGGAGCGGGCACACACGCGCATGAATAAACTGGTGGATGAGATCTGGCAGGGGCGGATGGACAATCTGCCCTATAAAAATGAGCAAGATCTGGTCACCATGGCCTCGATTATTGAAAAAGAGACCGGCGTGACGGAAGAGCGCGCGCGCGTTGCCTCGGTATTTATTAATCGCTTGCGCACCGGCATGAAGCTGCAAACCGACCCTACCGTTATTTACGGTATGGGGGATAACTACACCGGTACCATTACGCGTAAAGACCTCGAAACGCCGACCGATTACAATACCTACACGATTAGCGGATTGCCGCCAGGTCCTATCGCGATGCCAGGCCGAGCCTCGCTGGAAGCGGCGGCGCATCCAGAAAAAACCAACTATCTCTATTTTGTCGCGGATGGCAAAGGCGGACATACCTTTACCACCAATCTCGCCAGCCATAATAAAGCGGTGCAGGTCTATCGGCTGGCTATGAAGGAAAAAAATGAAAAGTAAGTTTATCGTCATTGAAGGCCTTGAAGGTGCGGGCAAAACCACTGCGCGTGATGCCATTGTGGCGGTGCTGCATGAGCAGGGTATCGACGATGTAGTGTTCACCCGTGAGCCCGGCGGCACGCCGCTGGCAGAACAATTACGCGTGCTGGTGAAGCAGGGAATTGATGGCGAACAGGTGACAGACAAAGCCGAACTGCTGATGCTGTATGCCGCCCGTGTTCAATTAGTCGAGAACGTGATTAAGCCTGCGTTAGCGCGTGGCGCGTGGGTGGTTGGTGATCGTCACGACCTCTCATCCCAGGCTTACCAGGGCGGTGGCCGTGGCCTGGATACGCAGTTGATGACCACCCTGCGCGATGCGGTATTGGGCGACTTCCGTCCGGACTTGACCCTCTACCTGGATGTGACACCGGAAATTGGCCTGCAACGCGCGCGTGCTCGCGGGGAACTCGATCGTATTGAGCAAGAATCACTGCGTTTCTTTGAACGCACACGTGACCGTTATCTGGCGTTGGCTGCCAGCGATGACACCATTTTAACCATTGATGCCACACAAAATATTGCAGAAGTGACATCGTCACTTAAATCAGCGCTACAAAAATGGCTGGCAGGTCAGGCGGCATGAACTGGTATCCGTGGCTGAATCAGCCCTATCGGCAGATTATCAGCCGTCATCAAAGCGGTCAGGCACACCATGCCTTGCTGATACAGGCCATTAATGGCATGGGTGACGATGCGTTAGTGTGGGGTGTTAGCCGCTGGTTAATGTGCCAACATCCGGAAGGCTTGAAGAGCTGCGGCCATTGCCACGGCTGCCAGCTGATGCAGGCGCAGACGCATCCTGACTGGTATCGTCTGGAAGCAGAAAAAGGCAAATCTTCACTGGGTATTGATGCGGTACGTGACGTCACCGAGAAGCTCTACCATTTTGCTCAGCAGGGCGGAGCAAAGATTGTCTGGTTGCCGGATGCAGCGCAGCTCACTGAAGCCGCCGCCAATGCGTTGTTGAAAACGCTGGAAGAGCCTCCTGCCAACTGCTGGTTTTTCCTCAGCGTCCGTGAGCCATCACGTTTGCTGGCAACATTGCGCAGCCGCTGCATGACATGGCATCTTTCCCCACCAGAAGAGCTGCCCAGTTTGCAATGGCTGCAGAAACAGCTGCCGCAATCCGAGCCAGTACTGCGAGCCGCTCTGCGCTTGAGCAATGGCGCACCTGCTGCGGCGTTGACCCTGCTGCAGCCTGAGCGTTGGCAGGCACGTGAGAAGCTGTGTGAAACCTTGCTCAACGCGTTGAACAGCGATGTACTGCAGCTGCTGCCCGCGCTGAACAGCGACGATGTGGCAGAGCGCCTCAGCTGGCTGATTTCATTACTGGTGGATGCAATGAAAGTGCAGCAGGGTGCCAGCAACTGGTTAAGCAACGGCGACCATCCTGAGGTCGTATCGCAACTGGCTCAGCAGCTTAACAGCAGTGCGCTCAACGCCAGCGCCCAGCAGTGGATGCAATGTCGTGAGCAACTGTTGCATGTCGCCGCCCTGAACCGTGAACTGATTTTGACCGATCGCCTGTTAGCCTGGGGACGCTTAATGTCGCCCACGGCGGTCGGCTAAGCGTAAAAGAGAGAAGTATGTTTATTGTTGATTCGCACTGCCACCTTGATGGCCTGGATTATGAGAAGCAGCACCGCGATCTGGACGATGTGATCGCCAAAGCCGCCGCGCGTGACGTGAAGTTTATGCTGGCGATTGCCACCACGCTGCCGGATTACTACAAGATCAAGCAACTGGTCGGCGACAGGGAAAACATCGCCCTGGCGTGCGGCGTGCATCCGTTAAATCAGGAAGCACCGTACGATGTCGAAGAGTTTCGTCGACTGGCAGCTGAAGAGCAGGTGATTGCACTGGGCGAAACCGGGCTGGATTACTTCTATCAGCAGGAGACCAAAGCGCAGCAGCAAGCCTCATTCCGTGAACACATCCGTACCGGCATCGCGCTGAATAAGCCGATCATCGTACATACCCGTGATGCACGTGAAGACACGCTGGCAATCCTGCGTGAAGAGCAGGTGGAAAAGTGTGGTGGCGTTCTGCACTGCTTTACTGAAGATAAAGAGACTGCGGCGCAGTTGCTGGATATGGGTTTTTATATCTCCTTCTCCGGCATTTTGACCTTCCGCAATGCTGAACAGATTCGTGATGCCGCGCGCTACGTGCCGCTGGATCGCATGCTGGTAGAGACCGACTCGCCGTATCTGGCGCCGGTTCCGCATCGTGGCAAAGAAAACCAGCCTGCCTTTACGCGCGATGTCGCGGATTATATGGCTGTGCTGAAAGGTGTTGATATCGAAACCCTGGCTGCAGCGACCACAGAAAACTTCTCGCGTCTGTTCCATGTCCCAATGAGCCGACTCGGCGGCTAAGCCGCTTTATTTTAAACTCTGTAATAATTCTATAATCACTGACCTGTGCGGCATATAACGCGGCACGGGCAGTGATTTATTGCTGTTTCTCCAGGCAATTCAGTCAAAAACAACAGAAAGCAAGCGTTCGTCTTGAGCGAAACGTGATAGCCGTCAAAGTAACAAATATCGATTTATTTTACCCTTCGTAATAAATCAAAAGACGCTCAGCGTCACCCCGGTGAAGGATCCTCCCCCTTTGCCAGCGCACTGCGCAAATATGCACTCATACTCAGGAGCTTTTATGTTCAAGAACGCATTTGCGAACCTGCAAAAAGTAGGTAAATCGCTAATGTTGCCGGTATCGGTTTTGCCGATTGCCGGTATTTTATTAGGTGTTGGTTCGGCTAACTTCAGCTGGTTGCCTGCTGTCGTTTCACATGTCATGGCGGAGGCGGGCGGTTCCGTGTTCGCCAACATGCCGCTGATCTTTGCGATTGGCGTGGCGCTCGGTTTTACCAATAACGATGGCGTATCGGCGCTGGCTTCCGTGGTGGCTTACGGCATCATGGTGAAAACCATGGCGGTGGTTGCACCACTGGTGTTGCACTTACCGCCAGCGGAAATTGAGGCCAAACACCTTGCCGATACCGGGGTGCTGGGCGGGATCATTGCCGGTTCAATCGCCGCGTATATGTTCAACCGTTTCTACCGTATCAAGCTGCCTGAATATCTTGGCTTCTTTGCGGGTAAACGTTTTGTGCCGATCATTTCCGGTCTGACCGCGATTTTCACTGGCATCGTGTTGTCCTTTATCTGGCCACCGATTGGTACCGCGATTCAGGATTTCTCCCAGTGGGCAGCCTATCAGAACCCGGTGGTGGCGTTCGGCATTTACGGTGTCGTTGAGCGTTCGCTGGTGCCGTTTGGTCTGCACCATATCTGGAACGTGCCTTTCCAGATGCAGATTGGTGAGTTCACCAACGCCGCAGGTCAGGTGTTCCACGGTGATATCCCACGCTATATGGCGGGCGATCCAACCGCAGGTAAACTCTCTGGCGGCTTCCTGTTCAAAATGTACGGTCTGCCTGCGGCTGCGATTGCTATCTGGCACTCGGCTAAGCCGGAAAACCGCGCCAAAGTGGGCGGCATTATGATCTCCGCCGCGCTGACCTCGTTCCTGACCGGTATCACCGAACCGATTGAATTTTCGTTTATGTTCGTGGCGCCGATTCTGTATGTCATCCATGCGATTCTGGCGGGTCTGGCGTTCCCAATCTGTATTCTGCTGGGCATGCGTGATGGCACCAGCTTCTCACACGGTCTGATTGACTTTGTGGTGCTGAGCGGTAACAGCAGCAAGATCTGGTTGTTCCCGATTGTTGGTATCATTTACGGCCTGATTTATTACACCGTTTTCCGTGTGCTGATTGTGAAATTGAATCTGAAAACACCTGGACGTGAGGACACTGCAATGGAGCAGAGCAGCGCTACCGGTAGCGAGATGGCAGGCAAACTGGTGACTGCATTTGGTGGTAAAGAGAACATTACCAATCTAGATGCCTGTATCACGCGTCTGCGTGTGAGTGTCGCGGATGTGGCAAAAGTGAATCAAACTGAACTGAAAAACCTCGGCGCGCGTGGCGTGGTGGTGGCCGGTTCCGGTGTTCAGGCGATTTTCGGGACCAAGTCCGATAACCTGAAAACTGAGATGGATGATTATATTCGTAATATGTAAAGGATTGGGCTTGGGGTTGGGCTCGGTCTGAGGCTGAGGCTGAGGTCAAGGTCAAGGCCTAGGTCAAGGCAGAGGCCGAGCCTGTGCGATGAAGCGGCGGCAGATCGTAAAGACGCCATAAACCATCCCTGGGGCTCGGCCCGCGACATCCCTGTCGCGGGACGCTTTACTCCTCTGCCGCCGCTCCCTCGCACCTCACCTTAGGTGCGGTATTGGATAAAACCCTCGTCCTTCACTGGACCTAACAGACTCATCGTCAGAAATTAGGGTTTCGGTGTTAGCGAGCGGTATGGGATGTCCATGCTAAATTCCACTGCCTGGAGTTCCTGACTCGGAAAGCTTTAAACGTCTGCTACCGCTATCTTCCACTTCAGCGTAAATGCGACTACAAATAAACCCGCAGATACTCCGTCAGACACAGAAGCGCCATCGCCTGACCATAGGGCATCGACGTCAGCGGTACCTGGCGGTAATACTCCAAATCGCTGCCCATTGCGGTGCCAAACGACACCTGTTTTAACTCCCCGTCTTGATCAATATTGGCGATCACGCCACGCAAGGCTTTTTCCGCCATCGGGCGATACTCGTCAGACAAATACCGTTTACGCACCGCTTTGAGAATTCCATAAGCGAATCCCGCCGTGGCAGACGCTTCCGGATAGCTTTGTGGATCGTCGAGTAGGGTATGCCAGAGACCGCTGCTGTGCTGACAAGCGGCTAATGCCTTGACCTGGCTAGCCAATACCTGCTGCAGGAAACGGCGTGTGGCGTGTTGTTCCGGCCAGTTCATCATTTCGAGGAAATCCGGGATCACGATGGTCAGCCAACTGTTGCCGCGTGCCCAGCGGGCATTAGCAAAATTGTGTCGGCCATCAAAGGTCCAGCCGTGGAACCACAAACCGGTTTGACGATCCATCAGGTATTGAGTGTGGATCAGGAACTGATAACTGGCTTCTTCGACAAACTCGGGGCGATCCAGTAACTGGCCGATCTTCGCCAGCGCCATCACGCTCATCATTAAGGTGTCGTCCCACAGCTGCTGGGTATTTTCGTTGTTGTAAACGATGTGCTGTAGACCGCCTTGCTCAGTGCGCGGCATTTCATACATCACCCACTCAGCCCAGCGTTCCAGCACCGGCCGCCATGCTGCATGACCGGTCTCTTCATAACGATAAGCCAGCGTCAGGAACGGGCATACCGTGTTCACGTTCTTTGTCGGTGTGCCTTCTGCTAAGCGCGCGGTAAACCAGTCATCGATAATCTTGAGTGTCGCTTGATCGCCGGTTTGCTGGGTGTAATGCAGCATGCCGTACAACCCGATACCATGCGTCCATTCCCAGCCTGCCCAGCCTTTGGTATCAATGACGCGGCCATCGTCCAGCCGCAGCAAAAACTCGCCGCTGTGATCGGTGATGTTGACCAGATTGTCAGTGAGTTTGTGGATCAGCTGCACTAACTCACTGCGCGGCAACAGGTATTCAGGCTGGCGCAACAAGGCGCTGTGTTTTACAGGAAATACAGTCATGGTTCATTCCTATCGTTAATCAGGGTAGGGAGAGAGTGAAGCGTGCCGCGATGCGTGGATAGCGCGGGCGCTGCGGGCTTGTTACGGTTGAGGTAACCGACGTTGTTGTTGCCCCATAAGTTTTCATACGGCATACCCGCCAGGGTTTCGACGATGGTGCGCGCCTGCGGTGTAATACGTTCCGGAACCACACGGCCCGCTTCACGCATCTTCAGCGTCTCTTCGCGCAGAACAGTGTGGGTATGCAGATTAAGTTTGAAGCGCAGCGACACAATAAATCCGCAGATCAGCACGCCGACGGTGCCGACGCTGAGGATCAGCAGAATGGTATGGCCCACCGCAGGAATCTGTTCAGTTTTACCGGAGGTAAAACCGGCCAGCTGCAGCAGGATGCCAACGATCATCACGGCACCGGCCTGCGAGGCTTTACGCGTCAATGTCATGATCCCGGCAAATATGCCTTCACGTCGCTGTCCGGTGATCACTTCATCGACATCGGCGATATAGGTGTAGGTATTCCATGGCACATAGTTGATGCCGCCACGTCCTAAACCGGCGAAGGCAGAGATCAGCACCAACAGCGTGAAGTTATCGTTCATCCCGCTGTACCACAGTCCAGCGTAGGAGAGGGCGCTGAGGCCAAACAGCATCACCACCATACGATAGGCCGGAGCGGGTCCGATGCGAATGCACAGCGGGATCATCGCCATTACCGCAATAAATTGCAGCACCGCCATCGTGCCCATCAGATTGGAAGCGATTTGCGCGCTCTGCATCAGTACAAACACCACATACCAGGTAAACACCGCATTAAACACGTCCTGAGCGATGTAACCGCCCAGATACATGCCGAGGTGTTGACGGAAGATACGAATGCGCAACGTGGAGGCGAGTTCGATATACAGTCGTTTCAGGCTTTGGAACAGCGAGAGTTGCGCTTTTTCTTCTTCAGCTCGACGTGACTCAGCGGAAAAATCTTCCGGCGCGCGTTCCCAGGTGAAGCGCCACACCAGGAATAGCACCAGCGCACAGATGACCGAGAACACCAGGCTGGCATAAAGGAAGGAGATGGGATTCTCTTTGCCAAACCAGCCAATCAGGATGCCTGGCAGGAAGGCGGCCAGAATCGATGACAGTTGTGCCAGCGCGATACGCGCGCCGGAGAAGCGGGTCTTTTGTTTAAAGTCGTCGGTCATCTCCGGCACCAGCGTTTCGTACGGCACCAGAATCATGGTGTAGACCATATCGAACAACAGATAGGTCAGCAGATACCACCAGAAACTCATATCGCCGATCCACATCAGGCTATAACTGAACACGCACGGGATACCGAGCAGGATAAAGAACTTACGACGGCCGAAGCGTCTGCCAAGCCAGGTGGATCCGAAGTTATCGGTGAGAAAGCCCATTAACGGGCTGACGACCGCATCCAGCACGCGGGCAGCAGCAAAAATAAAGGTGGCTTCAATCGGCGAAAGCCCACAGAAGGTAGTGTAGAAATAGAGCAACCAGGCGGCGGTAAGCGCCGTGGTGCCGGCGCCGAGGAAATCCCCGGAACCGTAAGCCAGATAATGGCCCAGACCAATCTTACGAGACTGCATGGCAGCTTCTCCTTGAAATCGACGGATGACACATCCCTCATTGCTCCGTACTGCTTGCCCGGATTGGATAGAAAGTAGAGCGCCGCGCAACGGCAAACCTTCGTGATTTGGCAAGGGTTGTCGGTTGAGTGGCAAAAACACAAAGAAACTGGCGTGATATCTCTAATTTATAAAACACCGTTTCATTTTGGTGATCTGCGATGGCGTAAATTTGAGAGGGAGAGCACAGCAATGCTGTCTGGGAGATGAAATGGCGTAAAGGCAGCCATTTAACAGAAGAAAAGTGGTACTGAGGTTGAAAGCAAACGAATTCCTCGCGCATACTGCCTGACTGAACTCAGGCTTAAGGAAATGCACCATGGCTGAAGAAACCATTTTCAGTAAGATCATTCGTCGCGAAATCCCCGCCGACGTGGTTTATCAGGACGAACTGGTCACCGCCTTCCGCGACATCGCGCCTAAAGCGCCAACGCACATTCTGATTATCCCTAATGTATTGATTCCCACCGCCAATGACGTGCAGGAAGCACACGAGCATGCGTTGGGCCGTATGATTACCGTGGCGGCGAAAATCGCGAAACAGGAAGGGATTGCCGAGGATGGCTATCGTCTGATCATGAACTGTAATCAGCATGGTGGTCAGGAGGTTTATCATATTCATATGCACCTGGTCGGCGGTCAGCCGCTGGGTCCGATGCTGTCTATCTAACCTCAGGCGGACCTTGTGATGCGTCAATGGCTGAGTGGCCTGCTGTTGCTGACCCTTGTCGGGTGCAGCAGTGACAAACCGATGATCAACACCTCGCAATCGCTGGTAATGGAATCTTCCGTGCTTTCTGCGGGCATCATTACCGACGAACCTGCGCTGGCCAGCCGTGATGGGCAGATGCGTGCCTCAAGTGTGCTCTATAATCAGCGGGAAACGCCGGTGACCGTTCACTATCGTTTTTATTGGTACGACGAGAAGGGGCTGGAGATAACACCGGAAGAGCCGGCTCAAACTCAAATCGTCCCGGCGCATGGCAGCACAGAAGTTGTCTCGCAAATCGGTAACCTGACCGCCAGTAAGGTGCGTCTCTATCTTTATCTCTGAGGAGTAACCTGTGATTCGCAGTGTAAAACGTTCCAGCGCGCTGTTATTTGCGTTGATGCTCACCGGTTGTGTGGTGAAACAGCAAACCCCAGCGCCGGTTGAACCGACCCAGCCGACGACGCCAACTCAACCGGAGCAGCCTCCTGTGCAGCCGGTACCGCCGCCGGAAACGGTGCCGCAGCCGCCAAAACTCAAAACCATTAACTGGAATGCCAGCGTGCAGCCGTTAGTGGGGAACATGGTGCAGTCTGCCGGTGTGAATCCAGGCAGCGTGCTGCTGGTGGATCGCATCAAGAACAGCACCAACGGTTCGTTGCAGAGTGATAAAGCCACCGATGCGATTCAGAATGCGCTGGCGAACAACGGCAAATTCACTTTGGTAACGCCAGAACAGCTGGCACAGGCAAAACAGACGCTGGGCTTATCCGCCGATGACAGCCTCAATTCGCGCAGCAAAGCCATTGGCCTGGCACGTAATGTCAACGCGCAGTATGTGCTTTACAGCAGTGCTCAGGGCGATGTGAAAGCGCCAACGCTGCAGATGCAGCTGATGCTGGTGCAGACCGGTGAAATTATCTGGTCAGGCAATGGTATTGCTCAACCCTGATCCCATACTGCAACAACGGATTCAGCAACAATGGCCGACGGCGCAAGCTGCCGGTCATTTTTTCGCGCTGCCGGGATTGAGTGGCAACAGTGTGCGGGTGAAAACCGAGCAGGGTGAGCTGCTGGCGCGTCGTGCGCCGCAGCAACCGCTCCCGTTTGTTGATCGCCAACGCGAATATCGCATCTTGCGTCGAATGCGTGCTGCGCAACTCGGGCCGACACCGCTGGATTGGTACCATCCCTGGCTTTTACAGAGCTGGCTGCCTGGTGATGTGTTGACGCCCGCGCAGTTCAATCAACAGCGCGACGCGGTGCTCACCTTGCTGCATCGCCTGCATCAGCAGCCGCTGACAGGCTATCGCTTGCGACTGACACCGCTGTTGCAACACTACTGGCAGCTGTGCCAGCAACGCCACTGGCGCTGGCAACATCAACTGCAGCGCCTGATCAGGCAGGGTGAACCCCGGCCGTTACGCCTCGTGCCGATTCATATGGATGTTCACGCGGGCAATGTGATAGCCACGTCAGACGGCTTACGTCTCATCGATTGGGAATATGCTGCCGATGGCGATGTGGCATTGGAACTCGCGGCGCTCTGCGCGGTCGATGGTGAACACCCAATCGACTGGATTGCGGGTTACGCGCAACGCAGCCAGCTTAACGAAGCGCGACTTAAGCGACATATGCGGCGCTGGCAGCCGTGGCTGCATCTGCTGATGGCGAGCTGGTATCAGCTGCGTGCTGAGCAGAGCGGTGACCCTCATTTACAACAGCTGGCGCAGGCCAGCTGGCAGGATCTTTAACTCAGGATTGTAACCATGACCATGCATACTCCCGGCCCGCTGATGCTGGATGTTGAAAGCTACGAACTCGACGCCGAAGAGCGCGAGATTCTGAAGCATCCGCTGGTGGGCGGACTGATTCTGTTTGCCCGCAACTTCCACGATGTGGATCAGCTGGCGGAACTGGTACGACAGATTCGCGCTGCTTCGCGCAATCGCTTAGTGGTCGCGGTGGATCAGGAAGGCGGACGGGTGCAGCGCTTCCGTGAAGGCTTTACCAAACTCCCCGCGATGCAATCTTTTGCCGCCCTGCATGATATCGCCACGGCGGGTGAAGTCGCCCAGCAGGCGGGCTGGCAGATGGCAGCGGAAATGATCGCGATGGATATCGACATCAGCTTTGCGCCAGTGCTGGATATTGGCCACATCAGCGCGGCGATTGGCGACCGTTCCTTCCATGAAGATCCCGCGATTGCATTGCAAATTGCTCGCCGTTTTATCAACGGCATGCACGAAGCCGGCATGAAAACCACTGGCAAGCATTTCCCCGGTCACGGTGCGGTGAGTGCTGATTCCCACAAAGAGACCCCGCGCGATCCGCGCGATGCCGCCACGCTGCGCCAGCATGATATGGCGATCTTTAAGCAGTTGATTGATGAGCAACTGCTGGATGCCGTGATGCCGGCGCACGTTATCTATACTGAGATCGATCCATTACCTGCCAGCGGCTCACCTTACTGGCTGCAAACCGTGTTGCGTAAAGAACTCGGTTTTAACGGGGTGATTTTCTCCGACGATCTGTCGATGGAAGGTGCTGCGGTAATGGGCAGTTATGCTGAGCGCGCGCAGCAGTCGCTCAATGCGGGCTGCGACATGATCCTGGTGTGCAATCAGCGCGCCGGAGCGGTGAGTGTGCTGGATAACTTGACGCCGATCCAGGCGGAACGTGTGACGCAGTTATACCATCAGGGGCGTTATACCCGAGAAGCGCTGCAATCCAGTGAACGCTGGAAGCAGAATCATCATCAGCTGAGCGCATTACAGGAGCGCTGGCTGGAGCATAAAGCGTCGGGCAGATAAGCGTCGCTGCCCGGATTTCATTCCACGCTGAGGATAATCATGATCATCTATCTGCACGGTTTTGATTCCAACAGTCCGGGCAACCACGAAAAAGTGCTGCAACTGCAGTTTATTGACCCGGACGTCAGACTCATCAGTTACAGCACGCAGCACCCCAAACATGACATGCAGTTTCTGCTGAAAGAGTGCGATAAATTGCAGCAGCAGGGCGGTGATGCGTATCCCTTGATTTGCGGGGTGGGGCTGGGTGGTTACTGGGCCGAACGTATCGGTTTTCTCTGCGGTATGCGTCAGGTGATTTTCAATCCCAACCTATTCCCGTATGAGAACATGGAAGGCAAGATTGATCGTCCGGAAGAGTATCTGGATATCGCCACCAAGTGCGTCAGTGATTTTCGTGAAAAGAATCGCGATCGCTGCCTGACCATTTTGTCCCGCCATGACGAGGCGCTGGATAATCAGCGCACGGCCGCACAACTGCATCCTTTCTATGAAATCGTGTGGGACGAACAGGCCAGCCATAAATTCAAGAACATCTCGCTGCATTTACACCGCATTAAGGCCTTTAAATCCCTTGCCTGAGCCTCCGCGCGCCGTGTGATGCGGCGCACAAAACGTTTAACATTCTGATAATGCGCTTGAAAGATTGATGTACATCAATTTTCTTATGATATGTCGTTAGCGCCGTGATATTCTGCCCTCAGCTCGCGATTTAACGTCGCCAACCCTATGTTTATTAAGGTTTTTAGTAACCATTAATTAACTATTGGTTTACAACTTTGAGGGGGTCTTTGTTGACTACATCTATGGAAAAAATCGTCATTATTGGCGGTGGTGCCGGCGGCTTAGAGCTGGCAACGCAGCTCGGTCACAAGCTGGGCAGGAACAAGAAAGCCGAGATTATTCTCGTCGATCGCAACCACAGCCATCTGTGGAAGCCATTGTTGCATGAAGTGGCAACCGGTTCGATGGACGAAGGGATCGATGCCCTGAGCTATCTGGCGCACGCGCGTAATCACGGTTTTCAGTTCCAGCTGGGTTCGCTGACGCAAATCAACCGCGAAAACAAAACCATTGAGCTGGCGGAAATCCGCGATGCTAACGGTGAATTACTGGTACCGCAGCGCGAGATGGCTTATGACCGTCTGGTGATGGCGCTGGGCAGTACTTCCAATGACTTTGGCACTCCGGGTGTGAAAGAACACTGCATCTTCCTCGATAACCCGCATCAGGCTCGTCGTTTCCACAACGAGATGCTTAACCTGTTCCTGCGCTTCTCCGCCAGTGAAGGTAGCCTGGAAAAAGTGAACATTGCGATTGTCGGCGGCGGTGCCACCGGCGTTGAGCTGTCAGCAGAACTCTATAATGCCGTGAAGCAGCTGCACAGCTATGGCTACAAAGGCCTTGATAGCTCTGCACTGAACGTGACGCTGGTGGAAGCCGGTGAGCGTATTCTGCCAGCATTGCCACCTCGCATTTCTGCTGCGGCACACCAGGAATTGACCAAGCTCGGCGTGCGCGTCCTGACGCAAACCATGGTGACCAGCGCAACAGAAGAGGGGCTCAATACCAAAGGCGGCGAATTTATTAATGCTGACTTGATGGTGTGGGCTGCCGGTATTAAAGCGCCGGACTTTATGAAAGAGATTGGCGGGCTGGAAACCAACCGCATCAATCAGTTGGTGGTGAAAGACACGCTGCAAACCACGCTGGATGATGACATCTACGCGATTGGTGACTGCGCCTCCTGCGCACTGCCGGGCGGCGGTTTTGTGCCACCGCGCGCGCAGTCTGCACACCAGATGGCGTCACGCGCGCTGGAAAATATTCTGGCGCAACGCAAAGGCAAACCGCTCAAAGCCTACGTCTATAAAGACCACGGTTCCCTGGTATCACTGTCGCGCTTCACCACCGTGGGTAGTCTGATGGGTAACCTGATGCGCGGCTCGATGATGGTAGAAGGGCGCATTGCGCGTTTCGTCTACATTTCTCTATATCGCATGCACCAGATTGCGCTCCATGGATACTTCAAAACCGGCCTGATGATGCTGGTCGGTAGCCTGAACCGCGTGCTGCGTCCTCGCCTCAAGTTGCACTAATGTTTTCGGGCGGTCCTCTGCCGCCCGATGCCGCTCTGCCTGCCGTAACCCGCTGAAAAACGACAATTCAGTTTAAGGTTACGGCGGTATTTCAGCCTCTCTCAGAACTCTCCGAAAAACTGGCCCTGACGGCTTTCCGCTGCGTTTCCTCCATTAATCTGATGTTGCAATTACGGACCATCTGTAAAACTTATATCCACAAACACGGCGCGGCGCGCACGCCGGTTATGCCTCGGCTACACAGGATTTCGTAGCGGCAGGAATGCGCGGTAACAACATTCAGGAGGACATTCCTGTGAATAAATCAATGTTAGCGGGTATCGGTATCGGCGTGGCAGCAGCGTTAGGGGTTGCCGCAGTCGCCAGCATGGATGTCTTTGATCGCGGCCCGCAGTATGCACAAGTTCTCTCGGCTACGCCGATCAAAGAGAGCATTAAACAACCGCGACAGGAGTGTCGCAACGTGACGTTAACGCATCGTCGTCCGGTACAGGATGAGAACCGCATCGCCGGTTCGGTACTGGGTGCAGTGGCGGGCGGCGTGCTCGGTCACCAGTTTGGTGGCGGTCGTGGGCGCGATGTCGCAACGGTAGCGGGCGCGCTGGCGGGCGGTTACGGTGGTAACCAGGTGCAGGGGGCACTGCAGGATCGTGATACCTACACCACCAACGAGCAGCGTTGCAAAACCGTTTATGACAAACAGGAAAAAATGCTGGGTTATGATGTGACCTATAAAATAGGCGACCAGCAGGGCAAAATCCGCATGGAAAATGACCCTGGCACCCGCATTCCGCTTGACCGTAATGGTCAGCTGATCCTGAATTCGAATCAGGCCTGATTGGGCAAAGACACGTCACAGCAGCAGTAACGAAAAAAGCGCCGTAAGGCGCTTTTTTTATGGTGTAAACCGGCGCGGCGAGATTCATCTCGCGTCCCGATAGCCACCATGTTGCATGCAGAAGCGCAATGTATCGCTTCGCCAGGCGAGATGCGGCTGAGGACGCTAAATCCGATTCTTCGCCAGTTCGGCAATGAAGCTCTGAATCCACTCCATCCGCACTTTGCGCTCTTCCAAATCACGAGTGAATCTCAGACGGGTTGGACCATCCAACTTCCACTGTTTAGGATCTTTTTGCAGCAGGCCAATCAACCAACCGGGATCGACATGATTCTGTGGCGCGAATTCGAAGAATCCGCCTTTTTCACTGGCTTCAATTTTACGCACGCCAAGTTCTCGCGCCACCAGACGTAAAGCCGCCACATCCAGAAGGTTGCGCGCCGCATCCGGCAACTTGCCAAAACGATCGATCATCTCAACCTTCAGCTCAGCCAGTTCCTGCTCGTCACTGGCTGAGGCAACGCGTTTATAGAGTGACAAACGCGTGTTCACGTCCGGGATAAAGTCATCCGGCAGCAGCGCAGGCATGCGCAGTTCGATTTCGGTCTGGTTGCTGGTGAGATCTTCCAGCGACGGCTCGCGCCCGGCCTTCAGGGCATCCACGGCGTTTTCCAGCAGTTCCATATACAGCGTGAAACCGATCGTTTCCATCTGGCCGCTCTGATCTTCGCCCAGTAGCTCGCCGGCACCGCGAATCTCAAGATCATGCGTCGCCAGCGCAAAGCCCGCGCCCAGGTCTTCCAGCGAGGCAATCGCCTCCAGACGCTTCTGCGCATCAGTGGTCATGGCTTTTGGATGCGGCGTTAACAGCCAGGCATAGGCCTGATGGTGTGAGCGCCCGACGCGGCCACGCAGCTGATGCAGCTGCGCCAGGCCAAAGTGGTCAGCACGCTCAATGATGATGGTGTTGGCGCTCGGCACATCAATACCGGTTTCGATGATGGTGGTACACACCAGCACGTTAAAACGCTGGTGGTGGAAATCATTCATCACCCGTTCCAGCTCGCGCTCGCGCATCTGGCCGTGGCCGATGGCGATGCGGGCCTCCGGCACCAGCTCCGCCAGACGCTGTGCGGCTTTTTCGATGTTCTCAACATCGTTGTAGAGATAGTAAACCTGACCGCCGCGTAAAATTTCACGCAGCAGCGCTTCACGCACCACCAGGCTGTCGTACTCGCGCACAAAGGTTTTCACTGCCAGACGGCGGGCTGGCGGTGTTGCAATGATCGACAGATCGCGCATGCCGCTCATCGCCATATTCAGCGTACGTGGGATGGGGGTAGCAGTGAGCGTCAGGATATCAACGTCCGCGCGCATCGCTTTAATACGCTCTTTGTGACGCACGCCAAAGCGGTGCTCTTCATCGACAATCAACAGACCGAGATCGTGCCATTTCAGGTCGTTTGACAGCAACTTATGCGTGCCGATCAGAATATCTACTTTGCCTTCACGTGCCTGTTCCAGCACCTGGCTCTGCTCTTTGGCGCTACGGAAGCGGGACAGCATCTCAATGCGCACTGGCCAGTTGGCGAAACGGTCGCGGAAGTTATCGTAATGCTGCTGCGCCAGCAGGGTGGTGGGCACCAGCACGGCGATTTGTTTGGCATTCTCCACCGCGAGGAAGGCGGCGCGCATCGCCACTTCAGTTTTACCAAAGCCTACGTCACCGCACACCAGACGATCCATTGCCAGCGGCTGGCACATGTCGCTCAGCACCGCATTAATGGCCTGGCCCTGATCCGGCGTAGTCTCAAACGGGAAGCCTTCGCAGAACAGTTGATACTGATCGCGATCGTGCTTAAAGGCGAAGCCGGTTTTGGCCGCGCGTTGGGCGTAGATATCCAGCAGTTCGGCCGCCACATCACGCACTTTCTCCGCCGCTTTCTGGCGTGCGCGTGACCAGGCATCGCTGCCCAGCTTGTGCAGCGGGGCATTCTCATCCGCGCCACCCGCATAACGGCTGATCAGGTGCAGTGATGAAACGGGCACGTACAGCTTGGCGTCGCCCGCATAGGAGAGCATCAGATATTCCGCGACAATGCCGCCGGCTTCCAGTGTAGTCAGGCCAATATAACGGCCCACACCGTGTTCCAGATGCACCACCGGCTGGCCGGGATGTAGCTCGGCGAGATTGCGGATCAACACATCGGGATTGATGGTACGGCGATTATCCTGGCGACGACGGCTGACACGCTCACCCAGCAGGTCGCTTTCACAAATCAACGCGCGATGGCCCGTGCTATCAATAAAGCCGCGTTCGCTGGCACCAATCATTAAACTGTGCGGCTGTTTGGCGGCTTCTTCAAAGCGTTCAATCGGCTGTGGGCGCAGTTTGATGCGCGCCAGCAATTCCTGCAGGCTTTCACGACGGCCTTCACTTTCTACTGAGAAAATGATCTGCCCATCAAACTGCTCCATGAACTGACGCAGCAGATCGAGTGGCGCTTTCGCCTGGGCCTGCACCGTCAGTTCCGGCAGCGGTTGATAGCCGAGATTGGTATTGGCGGCTTTTTCTGGCAGCGTTTCGCTGCTGAGCTGCATGCGTGGCCAGGCTTTCAGTTCGCCGAGCAACGCGTCCGGGCGCAGCCACAACGTTGCAGGCTCCAGCAGCGGGCGCATAGGATCGATGCGGCGATTGTCGAAACGCGCGTTAGCATCCTGCCAGAAGCGATCGGCGCTGCCGTGCAGATCGCCACTGTTGAGTACCAGCGTGTTAGCAGGCAGATAGCTGAACAGGGTGGGCAACTCCTGCTCAAAGAACAGCGGCTGCCAGTATTCGATCCCGGCAGGCAGCGTGCCTTTGCTCACTTGCTGATAGACATGCTCCGGCTCGCGTCGCACATCAAATAGCTCGCGCCAGCGGCTGCGGAACAGCTCAATCGCCGCTTTATCCGTCGGAAATTCATGTGCAGGCAGTAGATTGATAGCCTCAACCGCTTCCAGCGTGCGCTGGCTATCCACATCGAACAGGCGCAGGCTGTCAATTTCGTCATCAAAGAAGTCGATACGATAGGGCTGATCGCTGCCCATCGGGAACAGATCCAGTAGCGCGCCGCGCGTGGCGTACTCGCCGTGCTCCATCACCTGATCGACATGGCGATAGCCAGCCTGCTCCAGCTGATCACGCAGCGCATCGCGTGAGAGTTTTTGCCCCTGCTTCATCACCAGCGCATGGCCATGCAGGAAGCTGTGCGGACAGACGCGCTGCATCAGCGTGTTGACCGGCATAATCAGCATGCCGCGCGTCAGATTGGGCAGTTGATAAAGGGTCGAAAGACGGGCAGAGATAATGTCCTGATGCGGCGAGAAGCTGTCGTAAGGCAGCGTTTCCCAGTCGGCGAGATTGGTGACCGGCAGATCGGTGAACTGGCGAATCTCCTCCTGCAGACGCAGGGCAGATTGCATATCCGGCGTAATCATCAGCACCGGACCCGGGTGGCGTTCGGTGATACTGGCGCACTCAACCGCCTGCGCGGCGCCAATCAGTTCGCCGAGCTGACGATGATCGCCCGCTTTCGCAGGCAGGGTATAACGACTCTGTTCCGACATAAGGACTCGACATTCTCTCCTTGGATTCCAGGGCGTCATCATTCCATAATCCGCCCCCAGGATCATCTGTCGCGGTGCTATTTCTCATCGCCCTTCGTACTTCGCGCTGTGGCCGCGTTAGCTGCGTCTGCGAACCCCGTTCACTTACTTGATTGCTGTGTGTAGTGCATGCGCGGACGATCGACGTTAGCCCAGGACAGCTCTTTTTCCAGATGATAGCTGTGATTGCCGTCGTCCCACTTCACGTAATAGCCGGTTGCCGCATCTCCCTGTTCAAAGACGTTGACGATCTCGCCTCTGATTTCTCCCGATTTGTGTTTCACGATACTGCCCTTCGGAAATCTGAACATGGGTATACTCCTTTTCGCCCGGCATCTTTCGCACCGTGGCGGCGTTGGCTGCGCCTACTAACCCCAGGCACTTACTGATGTAAGCTCCTGGGGATTAGCAGGCTTGCCGCCTTGCCACAGCACGAAATCTTTGGGCTGACTGCGGTGCTGATTAAACGGGCATACTGCGGTGCCGGCTGGACATAAATTTGTGCTACATGGAGAAGTCTACCGTAGGGTATGCCTAATAAACGCACAATAAGTATCATTATTTTGTCGCAATTTTATGCATTGACGCAGATTGCGACGTATTTGGATGCAACTTTGCCACAGACTCAGAGGGTTAGAGGTTTCATAAACAGGGCTGCTCCTTTATCATCCCACTACTTATTTTCAGGCAACTGCCAAGACGGATCTCATGTATCAACCAGTCGCGTTATTCATCGGTTTGCGCTACATGCGTGGACGTGCCTCAGACCGCTTCGGTCGCTTCGTCTCCTGGCTTTCGACCATCGGTATCACGCTGGGCGTGCTGGCGCTGGTCACCGTACTGTCGGTGATGAACGGCTTCGAGCGTGAGCTGGAGGGCAATATCCTCGGCCTGATGCCGCAAGCGTTGGTCACCAGCGACAAAGGCAGCATCAATCCACAACAGGTGACGGCGGAGAGCCTCAAACTGCAGGGCGTCACGCGTGTGGCCCCGCTGACGACCGCTGATGTGGTGCTGCAAAGCGCGCGCAATGTCTCAGTGGGCGTGATGCTGGGCATCAACCCGGACGAACAAGATCCGCTCACCCCTTATCTTGTGAACACGCAACAGAACGTGCTGCAACCGGGCCAATACAATGTGATTCTCGGCGAACAGTTGGCGTCTCAGTTGGGCGTTAAACGTGGCGACCAGCTGCGTCTGATGGTGCCGACGGTGAGCCAGTTTACGCCGGTGGGCCGCTTGCCGAGCCAGCGTATCTTCACCGTCGCAGGCACTTATGCCGCCAACAGCGAAGTCGATGCCTATCAGATTCTGGTGAATCAGCAGGATGCCTCCCGCGTGATGCGCTATCCACTGGGGAATATCACCGGCTGGCGTCTGTGGCTGGAGAAACCGTTGAATGTGGATGCTTTCAGCGAACAGAAATTGCCGGATGGCCTGACGCTGAAAGACTGGCGCGAGCGCAAAGGCGATCTGTTCCAGGCGGTACGCATGGAAAAAAACATGATGGGGCTGCTGCTGAGTCTGATCATCGCGGTAGCGGCGTTTAACATCATTACTTCACTCGGCCTGCTGATCATGGAAAAGCAGGGTGAAGTGGCGATTCTGCAAACACAGGGCTTAACCCGCCGACAGATCGTCGCGGTGTTTATGGTGCAGGGCGCCAGTGCTGGCATTATCGGTACCTTGCTCGGTACGCTGCTCGGCGTGCTGCTCGCCAGCCAGCTGAATAATTTGATGCCAGTGATTGGCCTGTTCCTGGATGGCGCGGCATTGCCGGTCGATATCAACGTCTGGCAGGTGGTCACGATTGCGCTGGTCTCGATGATCGTTGCGCTGCTCTCAACCCTTTATCCGTCATGGCGCGCTGCCGCCGTTCAACCCGCTGAGGCTTTACGTTATGAGTAATACCCCTTTGTTGCAGTGTCGTGACCTGTGCAAACGCTATCAGGAAGGCAGCGTGCAGACCGATGTGCTGCGCAATGTGGCTTTTAGCCTGCAGCCAGGCGAACTGACGGCCATCGTTGGTAGCTCCGGCTCGGGTAAAAGTACCTTACTGCATCTGCTCGGCGGCCTCGATGCGCCCACTTCGGGTGACGTGGTGTTCGACGGCAAATCACTGAATGCGATGTCCTCTGCTGCCAAAGCCGAGCTGCGTAACCGCGAGCTGGGCTTTATCTACCAGTTTCACCATCTATTGCCAGACTTCACGGCACTGGAGAACGTGGCGATGCCATTGCTGATTGGCAAAACCGCAAAAGCGGAGGCCGCCTCGCGCGCGCTGGAAATGCTGGCAGCGGTCGGGCTGGAAAAACGCGCTGCGCATCGTCCTTCTGAGCTGTCGGGCGGTGAGCGTCAGCGTGTCGCAATCGCGCGTGCGCTGGTGAACCGTCCGCGCCTGGTGATGGCGGATGAACCGACCGGTAACCTGGACGCGCGTAATGCCGATGCGATTTTCAAACTGCTGGGCGAGCTGAATCAGCAGCAGGGCACCGCATTTCTGGTGGTGACGCACGATCTGAATCTGGCTAAACGTCTGAATCGCCAGATGGAGATGCGCGACGGTCAGCTGAGCGAGCATCTGACGCTGGGAGCCATCTGATGGGTTCGTCATTATCCCTGCTGCTTGGCCTGCGCTTCAGTCGCGGTCGGCGGCGTGGTGGCATGGTCTCACTGATCTCCATCATCTCGACCATCGGCATCGCCCTGGGTGTTGCCGTGTTGATTATTGGCCTGAGCGCGATGAACGGTTTTGAACGCGAGCTGAACAAACGCATTCTGGCCGTGGTACCGCACGGTGAAATCGAACCGGTGAATCAGCCTTTCCGCAACTGGCAGCCGATGATCGCACCGATTGAAAAGGTGCCCGGCATTGCAGCAGCGGCGCCCTACGTTAACTTCACCGGCTTGATTGAGAGCGGCGCGAAGATGCAGGCGCTGCAAGTAAAAGGTGTCGATCCACAACAGGAATCACGCCTGAGCGCTTTACCGAGCTTTGTCGATGGCGATGCGTGGCAGCAATTCGGCGCGAATAAACAGCAGATCATCCTTGGTGGCGGCATTGCGAAATCGCTTAACGTGAAGCAGGGCGATTGGATCACCATCATGATCCCGAATAACGACGGTGAAAATAAGCTGCTGCAGCCGAAGCGTATTCGGCTGCAGGTGTCGGGCATTCTGCAACTCAGTGGGATGCTGGATCACAGTCTGGCGCTGGTACCCTTGGCGGATGCACAGAAATATCTCGATATGGGTGACAGCGTCAGTGGCATTGCGCTGAAGATGAGCGATCCGTTCCAGGCACAAAAACTGGTTCGCGATGCCGGTGAAGTGACGCACTCTTATGTCTACATTAAAAGCTGGATTGGCACTTACGGTTACATGTACCGCGATATCCAGATGATACGCGCGATTATGTATCTGGCGATGGTGCTGGTGATTGGCGTGGCCTGTTTCAATATCGTCTCCACATTAGTGATGGCGGTGAAAGACAAGAGCAGTGATATTGCGGTGCTGCGCACGCTGGGTGCTAAAGATGGACTGATCCGCGCCATTTTTATCTGGTATGGCTTGCTGGCCGGATTGCTCGGCAGCATCAGCGGCGTGGTGGTGGGCGTGCTGGTGGCGCTCAACCTGACGCCGATCGTGCGTGGGCTGGAGCACCTTACCGGTCATCAGTTGCTGGCGGGGGATATCTACTTTATTGATTTCCTGCCATCGGAGTTGCACTGGATTGATGTGATTTCGGTGCTGGTGACCGCCATCCTGCTCAGCCTGATTGCCAGCTGGTATCCGGCGCGGCGTGCCAGTCGAATCGATCCGGCTCGCGTACTGAGCGGACAGTAATGATAAAAAACGCAGCCGCCTTCGCGGCTGCGCACATTTTCAGCGTCTGTGGCATGCAGCCGTCATGCGCAGCCGCTATTATCGGGAACCATTATCCCGAGCCAAACACCCGACATGCGGTGACAACCACCGCAGCATAAGGAGCTTTTATGCGCATACCGCGCCGCCGCCTACGACTCGCCCGCGACAAGAAAAATCGCCGCAAAGTGCATCAGCGCTTTCGCCAGCGCATCTTTGAACGCGATCGCAAAGCTGAACTGGCTGCGCACCCGCAACCGCGCGTCGTGGTACTGACCGGCGCTGGCATCTCCGCCGAGTCAGGCATTCAAACCTTCCGTGCTGCCGACGGATTATGGGAAGAGCATCGGGTTGAAGATGTCGCCACGCCAGAAGGTTTTCATCGTAATCCCGATCTGGTGCAGGGTTTCTATAATGCGCGCCGCCGTCAGTTGCAACAGCCGGAGATTCAGCCAAATGCCGCGCACAAAGCGTTGGCCGAACTGGAACAGGTGCTGGGCGACAACTTCCTGTTGGTGACGCAGAACATTGATAATCTCCATGAGCGGGCAGGCAGTCAGCGCGTGTTGCATATGCACGGTGAATTGCTAAAAGTGCGCTGTGAAAGCAGTGGCCAGGTGCTGGATTGGACGGAAGATGTTAAGCCGGACGATCGTTGCACCTGCTGCCAGTTCCCGGCCCGACTCCGTCCGCATGTGGTGTGGTTTGGAGAAATGCCGCTCGGCATGGAAGAGATTTATCAGGCGATAGAGAAAGCCAATCTGTTTATCGCCATTGGCACCTCCGGGCATGTCTATCCCGCCGCCGGTTTTGTGCATGAAGCAAAACTGCAGGGTGCGCATACCGTTGAGCTTAATCTGGAGCCGAGTCAGGTGGGCAATGAGTTCGCGGAAAGCCAGTACGGCTTGGCCAGTGAGGTGGTACCGGATTTTGTGCATACCTTTCTACGCGGGCTGTATAAGTAAGACGATATCTGGTTAAGCACTTTGCGCTGAGAACGCTAACCTGAAGGATAATGATTTGACGCAACATGGCGCGCCTCACGCGCCATGATAATAACGCAGGTTCTTTAGAGGGATGACAAATGGATCAATTACTTGAGCGTTTTCTCAGTTATGTGGCCGTAGAAACTCAGTCAAAACCGCAGGCGCGTCAGGTGCCCAGCAGTGAAGGGCAGTGGACGCTGGCGCGTCAGTTACAGGAAGAGCTGATTGCACTGGGATTTGTTGATGTGTCCCTGAGCGATCACTGCTGCGTGATGGGCACTTTGCCCGCCAACGTTGACTGGCCGACCCCGGTGATCGGCTTTATCTCGCATATGGATACGTCACCGGATTTCACCGCTAAAAACGTCAATCCGCAGATTATCGAAAACTACCGTGGCGGCGATATTGCGCTGGGCAATGGCGATGAAATCCTCTCGCCGGTGATGTTCCCGATCCTGCACAAGCTGATTGGCCATACGCTGATCACCACCGATGGCAAAACTTTGCTGGGCGCAGATGATAAAGCGGGAATCGCTGAAATCATGACGGCGATGGCGCGTCTGGTGAAAGAGGATATTCCGCACGGTGCGATTCGTGTGGCGTTTACCCCAGATGAAGAGATTGGTCGCGGCACCTCTCATTTCGACGTTGAAGGTTTTGCTGCGGACTGGGCGTATACCATTGATGGCAGCGACCTCGGCGAATTTGAATTTGAAAACTTCAATGCGGCTACCGCGATGGTGAAAATCACCGGCAATAACGTGCACCCCGGCAGTGCGAAAAACGTCATGGTGAATGCACTGGATCTGGCAATGCGTTTCCACGCGGAGCTACCCGCCAAAGAAAAACCTCAGTTCACCGACGGTTATGAAGGCTTTTTCCATCTGCATACCATCAAAGGCACGGTTGAGCATGCCGAGTTAATGTATTTGATTCGTGATTTCGACGCCGACAGTTATGAACAGCGTAAACAGCTGCTGGAAGAGATTGCTGCGCGCGTTGGGAAGGGGCTGCAGGCTGAATGCTCAGTGAAAGTAGAGATTAGCGACAGCTACCGCAATATGCGTGAGAAAGTTGAGCCACATCCGCAGATTATTGAGCTGGCGCTGCAGGCCATTCGTGATTGCGGTATCGAGCCAGTGGTGAAGCCGATTCGCGGTGGCACCGACGGTTCTGCGCTATCGTGGAAAGGTTTGCCGTGTCCGAACCTGTTCACCGGCGGCTATAACTACCACGGTAAACACGAGTTCGCGTCATTAAATGTGATGTCGCAGGCGGTGGATGTGATTGTGCGCTTGTCTGCGCTGGCAGCAGAGAAGAAATAATATGAAAAAGGCCTGCTAAGCAGGCCTTTTATCAACATCTTACGTGGCGGCGCAGTCAACAGCGTCTCTGTCGCGGCAAACATCTGTGGTAAATCGCGCCGTGATAAAGAGGCGCGATTTTAGCGCAACAGATTACTCACCAAAGAACCAGTAGCCGCTGTTCACCAGCGCTGCAAGCTGTGCCAGCAGCGACGGATCGTCCAGCGCATCGCCGAAATCTTCCAGCGTTAACACCTGATTGTGTGCCAGTGCCGCCAGCACTTCCGGGTGGCTGCACGCCACGCGCTCGCCATTCACAAACACCGCATCGCCCAGCGTTAACACGCGCAGGCCACCAAGACGTGTCAGCGCATCGCCTTGCTGCAGCGCATCGTAAATCTCATCAGGCTGATACGGCGGCTCAGGAGGTGCGATATCCAGTTCGTGACGTGTCTGTGAGATAAACTCACCAAACCACTGATTAAACTGTTCTGGCTGATTAATGACATCCAGCATCACCTGACGAATTCCTTCCACTTCAGAAGGCAAAATCTGTGACGGGCAATCACGCGACGGCACATCCGGATCGCTGAAACGATAGCTGCCTAATTCGTGCGCCAGCATGTAATCAGCGAAGCCACTGATCAATTCACGACCGTTAGGTGCACGGAAGCCGACCGAATAGTTGATGGCATTTTCCAGCGAATAGCCTTCATGCGGGAATCCTGGTGGAATGTACAGAATGTCGCCGGGTTCCATCTCTTCATCGATGATGGCGTCAAACGGCTCAACCTGCAGCAAATCGGGATGCGGGCAGTGCTGTTTCATCGGCACTTTTTCGCCTACGCGCCAGCGACGACGGCCGGTGCCCTGAATGATAAACACATCATACTGGTCGAAGTGCGGGCCTACGCCGCCGCCCGGAACGGCAAAAGAGATCATCAGATCGTCAATGCGCCAGTCAGGCAGGAAGCGGAACGGGCGCATCAGGGCAGCAGAAGGTTCATGCCAGTGATTTACCGCCTGCACCAGCAGCGACCAGTTGCTCTCGCCGAGATGATCATAGCTTTCAAACGGACCATGGCTAACCTGCCATTTGCCGTTGTTATGGCTCACCAGGCGGCTGTCCACCTCGTTTTCCATCGCCAGACCCGCCAGCTCATCAGGAGAAATGGGATCAATGAAGTTTTTAAAACCACGCTTGAGCACCACCGGACGTTTTTGCCAGTAGCGCTGAATAAAGTCGGGCCAGTTAATATCGAGCTGATAGTCCATACGAGTGTTCCGGTTAGGGCCATGAATGCAGGCAAGTATAACAGCCCGCAGGCCTTTCTACTCGCGGTGATGTTCAACTTCCTGACGCTGGAAAATCACTTCCATGCGGGCACCGCCTAGTGGGCTGGTGCTGGCGATCACCTTACCGGCGTATTGTTCGAGGATGTCGCGGACCACGGCTAAGCCAAGGCCCTGGCCGGGACGTAACGTATCGGCACGCTGACCGCGCACGAAGATCAGATCGCGTTTGCTTTCAGGAATGCCGGGGCCGTCATCATCAATAAACAGATGCAGTGCCTTATCGGTTTGTCGTGCGCTGACCTCAATAAATTCCAGGCAGTATTTGCAGGCGTTATCCAGCACATTGCCCAGCACTTCCATAAAGTCATTTTGGTCGCCGATAAAGGTCAACTCGGGGGAGATATCCAGGGTGATTTCGACCCCTTTGCGCTGATAAACCTTATTCAGCGCCGAGCAAAGGCTATCCAGTAGTGCCGACACCGAATGCAGATCGCGCTGCAGCGGATTATGATCGGCCTGCATACTGGCTCGATGCAGGTAGTAGCCAATTTGTTGTGAAATACGGCTAATCTGCTCCAGCATCACCGGCTCGGCCTGCTCCACGGTTAGCTCCTTGCCGCTGCGCAGGGAGCGCAAGGTACTCTGCAACACCGCCAGCGGGGTTTTCAGGCTGTGCGTTAAATCAGACAGGGTGGTGCGATAACGCGTGTAGCGCTGGCGCTCATTGGTCAGCAGCAGGTTGAGATTTCGCACCAGGCTGCGCAACTCCTGCGGTGGATTGTCATCCAGATTCTCGCGATGACCCGTTTCCAGTTCACGCACCTGCGCGGTTAAATCACCAATAGGGCGCAGGCTCCAGTGCGCGGCCAGCCACAGCAGCGGAATCACTAACAGCAGGTTTGCTGCCAGCACATAGCTAAACCATGACCACACCACATCCGAGTGCTGCAGTTCCTGAGGGATGGAATCCACCACGACGATGGTCAGTGCCGGTAAGTTGGTGGTGGCATCGTAACGGTTGACGGCGACCGAGTGGGTAAAGGTGTCGTTGTTGTCGCTGTCCAGTTGATGTAACCGCTCTTTGACCTCGGAGTTGTTGCCGATGGCGGCCAGACTGGTGCGATTTGTGGTGTCGATTTCATAAAAATCGGGCTTGAGCAGCCACTCACGCCGAATGTTTTTGCGGATGTCAGGCACATCACGCTGCTGCCACAGCAACTTGCCGTGTTCATCGTAGATGAACACCAGCGTCGGGAAATTGAGCGTCATCCGCTCTGGCTGGGCAATGGTCAGCTTATTGTTTTGCCATTGCGCCAGGGTGAAGAACAGGTTGCTCTCGCCGCGCATCACGCGATAGGTGTTTTTATCGAAACTCACCACATAGCCGACTACGGCTACCATGCCGTAGGAGAGCGACAGAAACAGGACAATAGCGGCAGTCGCCAGTAAAAACCGGGCGCGTAATGAGAAAGGACGTAAGCGATTCAGCCAATTCATAAATCAGAGATCAAAGCGATAGCCCTGGCCGCGCACGGTGTTAATCACTTCGGTCGGATGGAGCGCAAGAATCTTTTTACGCAGGCGTCCCATCAAAACATCAATGGTGTGGCTCTCGCGCAGTTCGGCATCGGGATAGAGTTGCAGCATCAGCGAATCTTTGCTGACCACTTTTCCGGCGTTGCGGATCAAGGTTTCTACAATGGTGTACTCAAAGGCGGTGAGTTTGACCGGTGCATCATTGACGGTGACTTCGCGACGTGACAGATCAACCTGGAACGGCGGCATCGCAATGATCTGCGAAGCGTGTCCACTGTTGCGACGCATCAGCGCCTGCAAACGTGCAGCGACTTCTTCGATATGGAAAGGTTTGGTGACGTAGTCATCGGCACCGGCTTCAAGTGCTTCCACTTTAGCCTGCCAGCCTTCACGTGCCGTCAACACCAGAATCGGTTGACGCACAGCATCGCCGCGCCAGCGACGAATCAACGACATGCCATCTTCATCAGGCAAGCCTAAATCGACCAGCGCAATGTCGGGAATGTGTTCCTGCAGGAAATAGTCGGCTTCTTTGGCATCTTCGGCAGCATCCACCTGATGACCCATTTCACGTAACTGCACGGCGAGATGATGACGCAGCAGTGCATTATCTTCCACAACCAGAACACGCATAGAATTTCCTTACCTTCAAACTAAGTGATGATGGCAAGAGTATATGTTAAGCGAGCTAAACAAGAGAACAACACTTGATTGTCATCGTTTGAACGACAGCAGCAAAAAGCGGCGAGCATTCATTTCGGACACAGGCAACAAGGGATTGATGCACTTGCCGATTTGCTGGTGCTCGACTGCCTGAGGGAAAGGGTAGGGTGTGCGCGCAGGCACACCCTTAATGATTATTTTAAATCATCAACCATCTGAATGGCGCGGCCGAGATAGTTGGCCGGTGTCATCTGCTTCAGACGCACTTTCTCTTCTTCCGGCAGTTCGAGACTGTCGATGAAGGCCTGCATACCGGCTGCATCTACACGTTTGCCACGCGTCAGCTCTTTCAGTTTTTCGTATGGCTTCTCGATACCGTAGCGGCGCATTACGGTCTGGATCGGCTCGGCCAGCACTTCCCAGTTGTGATCCAGTTCGTCCAGCAGACGATCGCGGTTCACTTCCAGTTTAGAGATACCTTTCAACGTCGCCTGATAAGCGATCAGCGCATAGCCCACGCCGACGCCGAGGTTACGCAGTACGGTAGAGTCGGTGAGATCGCGCTGCCAGCGGGAAACCGGCAGTTTGCTCGCCAGGTGCTGCATCACCGCATTCGCCAGACCGAGGTTGCCTTCTGAGTTTTCAAAGTCAATTGGGTTCACTTTATGCGGCATGGTGGAAGAACCAATTTCGCCCGCGATGGTTTTCTGCTTGAAGTGATTGAGAGCTACGTAACCCCAGATATCACGGTCAAAGTCGATCAGGATGGTGTTGAAACGCGCGATGCAATCAAACAGTTCTGCGATGTAGTCATGCGGTTCGATCTGCGTGGTGTACGGGTTCCAGGTGACGCCCAGTGAGGTGACAAACTGCTCGCTCAGCTGATGCCAGTCCACTTCCGGATACGCAGCGATGTGGGCGTTATAGTTGCCGACCGCGCCGTTGATTTTGCCCAGCACTTCGATTTTGCTCAACTGACGCAGCTGACGTTCCATACGGTAAGCGACGTTAGCCATCTCTTTACCCATGGTGGATGGCGTAGCAGGCTGGCCGTGAGTACGCGACAGCAGCGGGATATCGCGATACTCCTGCGCCAGACCTTTCACCGCATCGATGATTTTGTTCCAGAAAGGCACGATGACATCACGGCGAGCGGTTTCCAGCATCAGCGCGTGAGAAAGGTTGTTAATATCTTCAGAAGTACAGGCGAAGTGGATGAACTCGGATACCGCATGCAGCGCAGGGATATCGGCCACTTTCTCTTTCAGGAAGTACTCAACCGCTTTAACGTCGTGGTTGGTGGTGCGTTCGATGGTTTTAATGCGCGCCGCGTCTTCTTCGCTGAAACTGGCGACAATGGCATCAAGGAAAGCGTTTGCGTCAGCATCAAATGCAGGAACTTCCTTGATCTCTGCGGTCGTAGCCAGTTTCTGTAACCAGCGAACTTCAACCTCAACGCGGAATTTCAGCAAACCGTATTCGCTGAAAATGGCGCGCAGCGGGCTGACTTTATCGCCATAACGGCCATCGACAGGTGAGACGGCGGTCAGAGAGGATAATTCCATCAGTGCAACTCCTGAATCGTTAACAAATTAGGGCAGGGCGGCGCTTAATACGCCGGGCCCAACCGGGATAAAATGGTTTTGGCTTCACGCAGCAGACGCTGGCGCGAGAACATTAGCTGCAGGCGGCCACCGCCAACCTGCTGCCACAACACAGCGGCACGAATGCCTGCCAGCAAGGTAGCGCGTACTTTGCTTTGTACCTGAGAATTCTGTAATACCTGCGGCGAACCGGTGACCTGAATGCGCGGACCCAGTGGGCTAATGACATCGACATAAATCCCTGCCATGGCACTGGTGATGGTTTCAGATTCCAGCTCGTAATGCGCGAGTTGGCGATCAAGCTGCGCAATACGCTGAGAAAGGGTGTTCAGCGCCGCGTTGTTGCCGTGCAATTTGCGCTCCAGCACCATCATACTCAGGGTGTAACGTGTCAGTTCGGCCCCGGCACCCTGGCGGCTGCCGCTGTTCAACACCGCCATCAGCGATTCCAGGCCGAGATGCAGATTCGCTTCATCATTGCCAAATACCGCCAGCGTTGAGCCGGGGTTCAGATCCAGCAGGCTGCGCAGCGACACGGTTAATGCGGCATTGTTGCAACTGCCCTGATGCGCTAATTGCTGCACCAGATGCGCGGACTGACAAATACCCGCCAGCGCGAGCGTTATCTCATAATAGTTCTTGGCCACGCTTAACTCCTGTCATCGCGTCGGCAGCGCCGACCTCAGGCTTCTGCCAATGGCAGGCGCTGTTCAATAATGCCGCCGCCGAGGCAAACATCACCCAGATAAAATACGGCCGACTGGCCAGGCGTGACGGCCGCAACCGGCTCGTCAAAACGCACTTCAATACGCTCGGCATCGAGCGGGATAATTTCGCATGGAATATCGGTCTGGCGATAACGGGTTTTCACCGTGCAGCGCAGCGGGGCCGTCATCGTTTGGCGATCGACCCAATCCAGCTGCTGAGCAATCAGACCCACAGACATCAGGCGTGGATGTTCCGCACCCTGAGCCACCACCAGGCGATTGCGTGCGACGTCTTTGTCGACCACATACCAGGGATCGTCATTGCTCTCTTTGCGACCACCAATACCCAATCCTTTGCGCTGACCCAGCGTGTGATACATCAGCCCCTGGTGCTCACCGACAATCTCACCCTCAACAGTTTCGATTTCGCCCGGTTGTGCAGGTAAGTAACGACCAAGGAAGTCGCGGAATTTGCGCTCGCCGATAAAGCAGATGCCGGTCGAGTCTTTCTTCTTCGCGGTGATCAAATCCAGTTCTTCAGCGATACGACGGACTTCGGGTTTCTCCAACTCACCTACCGGGAACAGGCTTTGCGCAATCTGCTCATGACTCAGGGTGTAGAGGAAGTAACTCTGATCTTTATTGCCGTCGAGACCGCGCAGTAACTGGCTGGTGCCATTCACATCGGCGCGGCGCACATAGTGGCCGGTGGCGATGAAGTCTGCACCGAGATCTTCAGCCGCGAATTCCAGGAAGGCTTTAAATTTAATCTCTTTATTGCACAGAATATCGGGGTTTGGCGTGCGGCCCGCTTTGTACTCTTCCAGGAAGTGTTCGAACACGTTGTCCCAGTATTCAGCGGCGAAGTTGATTTTGTGCAGTTTCATGCCGAGCTTGTCACACACGGCTTGAGCGTCAGCCAGATCATCAGCGGCGGTGCAATACTCCTCGCCGTCGTCTTCCTCCCAATTCTTCATGAACAGGCCTTCAACCTGATAGCCCTGCTGTTGCAGTAACCAGGCGGATACGGAAGAATCGACGCCGCCGGACATCCCGACGATCACTTTTTTCTGGCTGTTGTCAGACATGACGCACTCTTAATTACGATAAAAACAGGCGGCGCATTCTATCATGCCGAAGCCGGGCGCGCACCTTCGTGAAACGGCCATTGGAACGGCGCCACCAGTTGCAGCGGATAACGTGCGCCTTGCTGCCACAATCGTACACTCTCAGCGACCAGCGGTGAACGCAGGCGATTCGCCGTCAGAATCTGCTCTGGCGGCAGCCACCAGCAGCAATCGATGTCGCGATCGTGCGGGGACGTCTCGCATTTTTCTGGCAGATCGAGGCCAAACAGGAAACGCACAAAAGGTGTATCGTCAGGCGCGATCCACTGCTGCACACCGAGGAAATACTCAGGTTGAGCGTCAATGCCGGTCTCTTCAAACAACTCACGCTGCGCCGCTTCTAAAATCGTTTCATTGGCTTCGAGATGACCCGCCGGCTGATTCCAGGTAATGCGGCCGTGAACACGCTCTTCAACCACCAGCAATTCGCCTTGTGCCTGCACAATACAGGCTACGGTTACATGAGGTTTAAACATCCTTCCTCCGAAATTGTTAACTAAAAGTTATTGAAAAGTCGTGATCTAAACGTTGGCACTGACATCGCGCCACTCTCCCAGGGCTAAATCGTTCAGTTGATATTTGCCCATGGCAAAGCGAATCAGGCGTAAGGTGGGAAAACCAATATGCGCCGTCATGCGCCGCACCTGACGGTTACGTCCTTCGTACAGGGTGATTTTCAACCAACTGGTCGGGATCGCTTTACGCTCGCGGATCGGCGGCTGGCGCGGCCACAGCCACTCTGGTTCAGTGACTAATTCCACGCCAGCAGGCAGCGTGGGTCCATCATTGAGGGTGACGCCGTTGCGTAACAGGGATAAATCTGATTCCTGTGGTGCACCTTCAATCTGCACATAATAGATTTTTCCGGTGCGCTTTCCGGGCTGCGTAAGTTGCGCCTGTAGCGCGCCATCGTTGGTCAGAATCATCAAACCTTCGCTGTCGCGATCGAGGCGGCCGGCGGCATAAACGTCGCTAACCGGCACGAAATCCTTGAGCGTGCGGCGTCCCGCTTCATCACTGAACTGCGGTAAAACATCGAAAGGTTTGTTAAAGAGTATGACGCGTCGCGGTCCTTTTGGACGTGTGTCACGGCGCACGGGCTGGCGTGCTGCGGTGTTTGGACGCTTATCCTGGTGAATTCGTTGAGAAGTTTTTCGCATGGGCTTTGCAGTCAGAAACAATCGGCGCATTATAACGCGAAACTGCGGTGATTGGCGTAGCGGAAATATTCAAGTAGTATTGACCCGCATCTTACAAATCATTAACAAAAAATCGCTCGAAGGAGAGGTTGATGGAAAGCAAAGTAGTTGTTCCGGCGGAAGGTCAAAAAATCACCCTGGTTCAGGGCAAACTCACTGTTCCGAATAACCCAGTCATTCCTTACATCGAAGGTGATGGCATCGGCGTTGATGTTTCCCCTGTTATGCTGAAAGTGGTTGATGCCGCTGTGAAGAAAGCCTACAACGGCGAGCGCAAAATTTCCTGGATGGAAATTTATACTGGTGAGAAATCAGTAGAACTTTACGGCCAGGACGTCTGGCTGCCGCAAGAAACCCTCGATTTAATCAAAGAGTACCGCGTTGCCATCAAAGGCCCACTGACTACGCCAGTTGGCGGCGGTATTCGTTCTCTGAACGTGGCGCTGCGTCAGGAGCTGGATCTGTACGTGTGTCTGCGTCCGGTTCGCTACTACACCGGCACTCCAAGCCCGGTTAAACGCCCAGAAGATACCGACATGGTGATCTTCCGTGAGAACTCAGAAGATATCTATGCGGGTATCGAGTGGAAAGCGGGCACGCCAGAAGCGGACAAAGTGATCAAGTTCCTGCGCGAAGAGATGGGCGTGAAGAAAATTCGCTTCCCTGAGCAGTGTGGTATCGGCGTGAAGCCGTGCTCTGAAGAGGGCACTAAACGTCTGGTGCGTGCTGCGGTTGAGTACACCATTACCAACGATCGTGATTCTCTGACCCTGGTTCACAAAGGCAACATCATGAAGTTCACCGAAGGCTCATTCAAAGACTGGGGCTACCAGTTGGTGAAAGAAGAGTTCGGCGGCGAGCTGATCGATGGCGGTCCATGGATGAAGTTCAAGAATCCAAACACTGGCAAAGAGATCATCGTTAAAGACGTGATCGCTGACGCCTTCCTGCAGCAGATCCTGTTGCGTCCAGCAGAATACGACGTTATCGCCTGTATGAACCTGAACGGTGACTACATCTCTGATGCCCTGGCGGCACAGGTTGGTGGTATCGGTATCGCACCTGGCGCGAACATCGGTGATGAGTGCGCACTGTTCGAAGCAACCCACGGTACTGCACCTAAGTATGCGGGTCAGGATAAAGTGAACCCAGGTTCCGTTATCCTGTCCGCAGAAATGATGCTGCGTCATATGGAGTGGTTCGAAGCTGCAGACCTGATTGTTAAAGGCATGGAAGGCGCTATCGCTGCTAAGACCGTGACCTATGACTTCGAGCGTCTGATGGATGGCGCTAAACTGCTGAAATGTTCAGAGTTTGGTGACGCGATCATCGCGAACATGTAATTTCTGCCAGCCAGAAATTGAGACGGGAGCCTATGGCTCCCGTTTTTTTATGCGCTAAGTTAATCGGCCTGCTGTTCAACAGATTTGACGGATGACGCATGCTGCTGCGACAAGCGCCAGAAATCATTGCCGCCCGGATGCTGATACATGCGCAGCCCAAACTGGCCGACAATCGCATAGATATATTCGAAGATCGCTGACTGCGAATTCTCATACTCGACCCAAAATATCGACGAGGTGAAGCAATAGACTTCTACCGGCAAACCTTCCGGCGAGGGCTTCATGGTGCGCACCACGATATACATATCCTGCTTAATATCATCGCGCTGCGACAGCCACGCGGTGAGATATTTGCGGAACACCGTCAAGTTGGTCATGCCGTTGTCAGCAAACCAACGATCGCCCACTGCATTGCTGTCACGGCCATCCATTAACGCTGACAGCTGTTCGTTAACACCGCGAATCTGGCTCATCTGCTGAATGAGTTCGTGATCGAGAAAGCGAATCGACATTTGGTCGAGGTGGAAGCTACGCATAATACGGCGCGCGCCGGAGGAGAACATCGCCTGCCAGTTGGTGTAGGTTTCGGTGAGGAAGTTTTTCGTCGGGATGCGTGACAAAGTGTTATCCCAGTTACGCAGCGTAATGGTGTGCAGTGCAATATCAATCACTTCGCCGCTAATGCCTTTATCCGGCATCTCAATCCAGTCACCAAGTTGCAGCACATCGTTGGATGACACCTGAATATTCGCCACCAACGACATTAAGGTGTGCTGGAACACCAACATCAATACCGCAGCAACCGCACCCAAACTCGAGATAATAATCACTGGCGATTTATTCGACATAATGGCCAGAATCATGATCGCCGAAATAATGTGCACCAGGATCTTGCCGACCTGAATATAGCCCTTGATCGAGTGATTCTTACGCTTTGATTTGCGGGAGTAGGAGTTGTTAACAATCTCCAGCACTTCTGTGAAGAACAGCGACAGATAAACAAAGAACAAAATGCCGCAGATAGTCTTAATAGCAATCAGCAGATGCTCGGGCAGATCTGGCATAAACTGCAGCAGGTAATAGACCGTGATCACCGGAATAAAGTTTGAGAGCTTTTCAGATAGCCGCACATCTTTATCAAGTGGAACCTGTTTTTTGTGTGTGCTGAAGAAGACCTTGCGCACCACCTTCACCACAAAGAATTTGCAGATCAGATGCGTCACCATCCCCGCAATCACCAGCAGCAGCAAGCTAAAAGTGGTGGATAGCAGGGTGTTACTCTCAATAAATTTCTGGATATCGCTTAAATAATTCATATTCACAACATGCCTGACAACGATGGCGGGGATTCAATCACAAACTGTGATCATACTGTATGCGACAAGTGCGCAATTTCTTAACGGCGGTTCGCGCCTGACAATACATTTCGCAAAACTTTGAAACAGATAGCATCCATGAACCCCTCGTCGTGCCTTTTCCGGCAAAACCCGCTATGTTCTGCGCTTCAGATTCTGGAGGTGGTATGCAAGGTGTCATCAAATTCGTTAAGGGCTGGTTGCTGTTTTCGCTGCTGTGGGGCATTTTCATGTGGTTCACTTCGTGGCAGGCGCAGGGTGAGGCCATCAGTATGGTGGTGGTGAAAAGCTTGTACGCTGGATTGATTTATCAGGCATTGATGACCATGGTGGCGCGCTTCAAAGCACGCCGTTCGCAAGGCTGATTGCTCACATCTCCCCACACAGCTTTGCGCAGCACTGACGCTAATTTGCACTCTGTCAGGCAATCTGGCCCGACTCAAAACAGTGTGGGTGGAAGTGAAGATGGCAAAGACGTCATTAGCCGCGTGGTTCTTTTTACTGGTGTCATTTGGCAGCTGTGCGCAATTACCTGACGTGCCAGTGAATATCACTGTGCACCAGGGGCGTCATCTGGATGTGAATAACAGCACGGCTGATGTGGCAGAGACGCCGGATGAACATATTCAGGAAAGGTTGGATGAGGCCGGTCATCATCAATAAGCGTTGGGGCCAGAAAGGCCCCCCATCGCCGCTTATTTCCTGCCCAGCAGGAAACCGACAATAATGCCGATGCTGGCCGCTACCGCCAGGCCAGTTGCCGGATTATCACGTACCGATTTGACCACGCAATCTGCTGCATCCTGCACAGCATAACTGGCTTGCGCGGGATAACGACGCGCGGCACCTTTAGCCTGATGTTTGCGAGAGCCGGTCCATTCCCCGATTTTTTCTTCAACTGCGCCCGCTGCTTCATTCAATTTTGCTTCCGCTTTATCAGTCATGATGACTCCCTGCTGGTTGTGAATATTACGATTCAGCGTAGTCACAGATTTTCAGACCAGCAACCCGCAGGCCAACGAGGTTGTAACAGTGGTTTGCAGGATCGTTGAACTCTGTCCAGGCTTAAACGAAGTAGCAGGCCTTTTGATTTGCGGAAATCAGGCCGTGTCACACCAGGAGGAGAGATGAAACGTGATGTATTAAGTGAAGACGATTACGATGAAGTGTGTCGGGTCATTGGTGACGCGGTGATTGTCCTATCCGAATGTGGCCACGAAACTAAACGCGCTGAAATCACCGATTTATTGCAGCGAACCCGCCATCATCGCGCGCATGATGAACGCGACGAACAGCGGATGCTGGAGCATGCGATTCGTCTGGTCAAACCCTAATCCCTAAGGGTGTCACGAGACGCCCTTAGGGATTGCCGCGATAAGCCGGATACCAGGTCACCAAAAAATGGCGAAGATGATCGAAACACCACTCGGCATCGTCGGCTTGCTGACAATAATAGCGAATGGTGACTTTCTCATAGCGCATATGACGCTGATGCAAAGGTGACCAGCCCCAATCCAGCACGGCGCGGGCGTAATTGACCAGGGTGCCGCTCTGCATGTTGTGCTGCTTCTCTTGTCGGCTCAGATAGAGTTCAAATGCCTGATCCAGACTTTGCGTCTCCTCACTGCTGCCACTCGATAGCGCCGGGCGTAATGCCACATCGATAAATCCGCACACGCCGTCATCACGCTGCTGCCAGTCACAGGCTAAGGTCATAAATACCCCCTCCTGCAAATTCACCTCTTCCAGTAAACGCCGTAAATTTTCGGAATGTTTACCCGCTGAGATTTCGTCGATGCGATCGGTCTCCAGCGTGAGGTCAAATCCACAAGGATTCACCGAGCCATCCGCGTTGGTGGAAGCGGGGAAGGGGAAATCGATGTAGCCGTTATTGTCCAGACTCTTTTCCATAGTACAGGTCCGCAGCGTGAGGAAGCCTGACAATAAACCATCTTTCCCGGCTAAGCACGTTTAAGGGCACGTCCAGGTAATCATGGTGTTCTGATAAGGGTTGATCAGACGGAATTGCTTATCTGACAGCCGCTGAGCGGTGAAGCCCTCAGGCGTCACGGCAGAAGGGACATACTGGAAACGATCGCTGGAGTGCAATGTGCCACTTTTCACCGCCACGCCATCACGCGTGACCGTAAAGGCATTCACCAAATCGAAAATGCGCGCCTGCGTCTGCCCCATTGATTGTCCATAAATGGTCGCGACTTCGCCCGGGCAGTCGATACCTTTGGGCGTGGAGCTGCAACCAGCCAATAATAGAAGGGTGAGTACTACCGTGATTCGCAACATGATCCTGTCCTGGTTCGATTCCTTGTTTGCAGTGGCCCGTCAATGCCCACTGATATGCTGATCATAGCAGGTCTGGCACCGCTTCCCATTTGTCATTTGCTTAATCGTTAAGCGGTAAGAATGTAAAGGGGTGACTTTGGTAGCAGATAAACGTTATTCTTGCCAGCGTTGCGCATCAGGTAAGCAAAACAAGGGCAAATCTATGAAAGAAGAAGAAGCCAGTTTAATGATTCTTCAGCACGCGATTGATAAATTAGAAGCCGACAAAAAAAAGCAGGTAATGAACTGTGTAGCGGCCATACAAGAAGTGATGCAAGGCTTCGATCCGGAAGATGCGGGTCTGGCGTTAATGTTAGTTGCCGCACAGGTTGCAGCAGAGTAATCCCTTTCGGTCATTCCTTCCCCATCCGTTTGCGATGGAAATCCATGCAATATAGCTGCTGCTCAGTCGATATCGGCTGATGCGCAGCAATTGTTCTGCACAGATTAATCTTTCTCCTGGTTCACATTACTGCGCGCTGTGCTAAACCTGACAGTGAATCCAAAAGGAGGATGAGATGAAAAAGACATTGCTTTTAATCGGTACTTTTAGCCTCGGCCTACTGCTGGCGGGCTGCGCATCTGATCACGTCATGCACACCACCGATGGGCAGACCATTGTGGTGCAGGGTAAACCTAAAGTGGATGAAGATACCGGCATGATTACTTACAAAGATATTGATGGTAAAGAACAGCAGATAAACCGTAATCAAATCAAAGACATGAACTCGGTTAACTAACGTTTTCTTTACCCTTCTATCCTTGCAGGCCCGTACTCAACGGGCCATTATTCGTCTTCTCACTTTTTTCTGTGTTAGGCTTCTCTGCATAAAACCCAACGAAATCATCATCTAACCTCAGCGGAGATCCCAATGAAGGCGATAGCTATTGCCGTTGGCTTAATGGCGTGCCATATCGCGCCGGCCTGGAGCGAAACCGAATTTCAAATTACCTGTCCGGGGCGCCCGACCATGACGGTATCGCGTGCGGAATACGGTTTAAGTACGCTGATGTGGCCAACACGTCATTTTCAAATTGCAGCAGGGCAACAGCGCACGCGTTTGCAAGGCGGGGATAAAGTGGCGATCACGCGTTTTCGTAATGGCGATCAGCTGATTGTGAACAAAAACAATGACGATACGTTCTTTGTCTATGCCGATAGCGATAAACTCATCCCCTGCAATCGCACCGAAAAACGCGATGCGGAAATTCTTTCGCTGGAACGTTACGACGATAGCCAGCGCCCCAATTCATAGTTGCCTGTCAAAGGAGAAGACGATGCAATTAAGCGTAACTGACACCGTTACCGCAGAGGATCTGGATGATGTTCGTCTCGGCCTCACCGAATATAACAGACGCTTTATCGATCCCAGTGAGATGCAGGCGATTGGCGTCTTCATTAAGGATGCTTCTGGCCGCAAGCTGGCCGGGTTGACCGGTTCCACCTTTGGTAACTGGCTGCGCATCGACCTGCTATGGGTCGGCGATGCGTTACGTGGGCAGGGCGCTGGTACACAGTTGATTCAGGCCGCCGAAACAGAAGCCCGCGCCCGTGGTTGCCTTTATGCGCAGGTTGATACGGCCAGTTTCCAGGCGCGCCCGTTCTATGAAAAGATGGGCTACACCTTACGCTTTAGCCTCGATAATTATCCGCGTCTGCATCAGCGTCATTACCTCAGTAAATCGCTGTAACTAGATCAGTGGCTGCTGGCGTAAATCCAGCGGCGATTGCTCTGCCTCATCAATCGCCGCCAGCCAACTCTGCAAATCAACTTTGGCCCATGATAAGTGACCACGCGTGGTACTCATCAGCACGACATCGGGGCGCAGCGCGCGGTACAGCTCCAGTGATTGCTGTAACTCCAGCGGATTACTCTCCGGTACCAACACGCTGATCCAGCGGTTGTAGTCACAGGTTAAGGTATCGCCAACAAACAGATAGGTCTGGCCCAGCGGGGAGCGATAAAGGTAACTGCAGCTGCCCGGTGTGTGGCCGGGTGTGGGCAGCAGATGGAAATCACCAAAGTGGCTTTCCTGCTGAATGAAGGTCTCATCAGGTTCGACAATCAGACTGACGGGCCCCAGTGAACGGCTGTGGCAGTAGAGCGCACTGTTAAAACGCTGCTGGATCGCCACGGCGCCGGGCGCGGCTTCATGCCAGTGGGTGAGGTAGTGGCGAATCACCCCGCCCGCATCATTGAGAAACTCATGATCGAGCGGATGTTCGACACGGCCGATGACCAGATTGCCGCGCGGATGGCGCAGCATAAAGCCATGCATCATTAAATCATTCGCCGTTTCTTCGGCGGGAAATTCCGGGGTGGAGATCCACAAATCTTCGTACAGTGGCTTCAATGTCGGTCTCCTGCGGCAAAACGTTAGCGCAATGTCGGGTGGCCGGTGAAGGCAAGCTGTGCTTCGCCCTGCTCAAGTTGTAAGGTCGCACTGGCGCCGAGCGGCAGTGTAACGGTATCGGCATCGTGGCCAAACGCCAGATCGCTGATCACCGGAATCTGGTATTCATCGCGGATGCGTTGCCATACGCTGGCAAAATCGAAACCATTGTCATAAGCCGACAGTGACGTGCTGGTGAAACTGCCGGTGATGATCGCCCGCTGGCGCGCCAGAATGCCGCTCTGTTGCAGTTGAATCAGCATACGCTCTATGCGGAAAGGATGCTCATTCACATCCTCGATCACCAAAATGCCGTTTTCAATTTGTGGCATCCAGGGTGTGCCGATCAGTGAGCAGATCATCGCCAGATTGCCGCCCCACAAGGTCCCTTGCCAGCGTCCCGCATCCGGGCTGTGGGTCGGCCAGCCTATATTGACTGTAGGAGAAGAGAGCGCCTGCCAAAAGTGTGACAGGGTAAATTCGGATAATGCCTCTGCGCCGAAGTTGCCGGCCAGCATCGGGCCGCTGAAGGTCACCAGCCCGGTTTGCGCCAGTAACGCCAGTTGAATCGCGGTAAAATCACTGTGTCCACAAAGCGCGATAGGTTGATTGAGCAGCCGGCGCTGCAGACCGACATAATCAATCTGATCCAGCAAACGCGAGGCACCGTACCCACCGCGCACCGCCAGCACAATATCGGGCAGCGTGCTCAGTGTTGCCAGCTGGTTCACATCATTCAACCGTTCCCCGTCTTCGCCCGCAAAACGCTGGAAGCGGCGTGTAATCGCTGATAAGTTGTCCAACTGATGTCCCTGAGCCTGTAAACGACTCACTGCACGTTGGGCCGCATCCTGATTATGGCAATAGCCGGAGGGGGCGATCAGACGAATAGATCGGGGGGAAAGCATAGCGTTCATCCTGATTTAAAGTGGCCTGCCGATGATGGCGAAATCCGTTACCGATGTCACGGCAGCACAAGGTTTTTTACGTATTTAGGATAAACGGTAATTTTGCATTGCGCTGCGCCAGGTATGATAGCTTGCGCCAACTCTATTGCGGAACCAAAAATCAGTGAAAATTCGACTACTTATGCTATCTGCGCTGTTGCTCGCGGGCTGTGCCAGTGAGCCAGAAAAAACGGTCGTGCCAGAGAAAAATACGCCATTAACCCAGGCACCACCGTCGAAAGTGAATGATGCATGGTCAATGTTTACCGAAGATGCCGCCAGTCATTATGGCGTTGATGAGAAGTTAATCAGCGCCATTATTAGTGTCGAATCCGGGGGCAATCCCACCGTTACCAGCCGTTCAAACGCGGTAGGGTTGATGCAGATTAAAGCCTCAACGGCGGGTCGTGCGGTGTATCGCACCCAGGGACGCCACGGTCAGCCGACGTCATCCGAATTGCGCGATCCGGCGAGAAATATCGATATCGGTGCGGCATATCTCAAGCTGCTGCAGGATTCTGAGTTGGCCGGTATTCGAAATCCACTCACGCTGCGTTATGCCACCATCGTTTCTTACGCCAACGGTGCCGGTGCGTTGCTACGCACCTTCTCACGGAATCGCGATCGGGCGATTGCGATGATCAACTCGATGACGCCGGACGAATTCTATCAGCATGTGCAGGATAAACATCCGGCGGCACAGGCACCACGTTATTTGTGGAAGGTCACAACGGCCTACCGAACCATCGGATAAGTCGTCTTTGCGAAGCGCGGCTCGTCAGGGCCGCGCCTTAAAGTGCCCGGTTAAATCGGTCATTCCATCAGCAATCGTGCGGTGGGATAATCCACAATCAGCACTTTCACATATCCACCGCGCAACGCACCGCGAATCGCCTGGGCTTTCTCTTTGCCGCCCGCCAGTGCCACCACTTGCGCACACTGTTTAACCTGCGCCAGCTCCATGCCAATCACCGGATCTTCCTCGGCGTTCAATACCGGTTTTCCGTCAGCATCAAAATAATGCAAACAGATATCGCCCACCGCACCGCGCTCGGCCAGCGTGCGCAGCATCTCGCCGTCATAGTAGTTGCCGGAATTGCGTAGCAGCGCGGAGGGCTCAAGATCGCCAATGCCGACAATCGCCAGATCCACCTGATCAAACTTTTCCAGCACCACGGCCACGTCTGGGTTTACTGATAAGCGTTGACGATCCTGCACTGAATGCTCAATCGACTGCGACGGCAGCAGCCAGGCCGGACAATCCAGCAGCGCCGCAAGATTCTGCGTCAGGATGGTGGCCTGCACGTTGCCGTTGGCACCCACGCCGCCGAGCAGTTGGATCACGCCTTTGCAGGGCGCAGTGAGCGGATGTAATGCATCCACCATCGCGCGAATGGTGCCACTCCATGATGAAATGCCGATCAGTTCATCGGCGCGCAGGCGGGTTTCCAGATAGTGCGCCGCCGCTGAGCCAATCGCCTGTTTAATTTGCAGCGCGGAAGCCTGATCCGGCACATCGACCACAATCACCTGTGGCAGCTGATACTGCTGCTCAATCGCCTTCTCCAGTTCGGGATAGACATTGGCGGGTGGCACCACGCTGATTTTCACCACGCCTTCTTTCACGCTGCGATTGAGGATGCGTGACACAAAGGATTGCGACAGCTTCAGCAGTTGCGCAATATCGGACTGCTTCATGCCTTCCACATAATAAAGCGTGGCGATTTTTACCATCAGCCGCTGTTCGTCCTGTTTTGCCATGGTTTTTTCTCTCTCTTAACCTGCCTGGTATTGTTAATCAGGCTGTCATAAATAACAACGCAGAACATTTTGTGATCGTTTTCGCTTTTTCAGGATCGCGCGATGGACGAGTTCAGGAAGCCAGCGCATAGTCATTATGCATATAAAATCGCAATTGAATATATATTCAAGCGGAGAAAAATCAATGAAAGCTTCTGTCCTCAAAATGACCCTACTGGCTTCACTGATGTTAGCTTCAGCGGCAACGCTGGCGGCAGAAAAAGGCTTGATTGCTATCATCACACCTTCTCACGATAACCCGTTCTTTAAAGCTGAAGCCGATGGCGCGCAAGAGAAAGCCAAAGCGCTCGGTTACACCACGCTGATGGCCTCGCACGATGATGACGTGAACAAACAGAACCAGCTGATCGAAACCGCCATCGCGCGTAAAGCCAAAGCGATCATTCTGGATAACGCCGGTGCTGACGCCACCGTTGGCCCGGTGCAAAAAGCCAAAGATGCCGGAATCCCCACCTTCCTGATTGACCGCGAGATCAACAAAACCGGCGTCGCCGTGGCGCAGATTGTCTCTAACAACTATCAGGGCGCGCAGTTGGGCGCAGAGAAGTTCGCTAAGTTGCTGAACGGCAAAGGCGACTACGTTGAGCTGTTGGGCAAAGAGTCGGATACCAACGCGGGCGTGCGCTCACAGGGCTATCACGACGTGCTGGATGACTATCCCGATATGAAGATGGTGGCGCAGCAGAGTGCCAACTGGAGCCAGACCGAAGCCTTTAGCCGCATGGAAACCATTCTGCAGAAAAATCCCAACATTGTCGGGGTGATTTCCGGGAATGACACCATGGCGCTGGGGGCAGAAGCCGCGCTGAAAGCCGCCGGTAAAACCAACGTAATTGTGGTGGGCTTTGACGGCAGCGATTACACGCGCGATTCCATCATCAATAAAGGCAACATCAAAGCCACGGTGCTGCAGCCGGGCTGGGATCAGGCACAAATGGCGGTTGAGCAGGTGGATTACTACCTGAAAAACGGCAAAGCGCAAAAAGAAGAGAAGCAGCTGATGGATTGCGTGCTGATCGACGACAGTAACGCCGCGAAGCTGAAAAACTTCAACCTGGCGAAATAAGACGGAGGTCGGCATGAAGGGAAAAGCAGCAACCGGGCTGATGGTTGGGCTCTTATCGCTGATATTGACCGCCTGCACCGTGGTGGATCTCGATGCAAACGGCAATCCCATCATGCCGAAAGATCCGAATGCCAAACCCGGCTACAGCAACCAGACGCCACAGCAGATCGCCGAATCGAGCTGGGCCAGCCGGGTGCAGCAACCGGCTGAGAAGCAGGCGCTGAGCTGGGCGGATATGGAAACCAAAAGTCATACCGTCAAGGCCGGGGGCAGCGAAAGCGTGTTTGTGCGTGCCGGAGGAACCGTCACCGCCTTTGATAACAGCAACGAACGCGAACGCAGCCTGACTGTCACCATCAATGGCAAACCGGTCAAGGTGTTGATTGGGCCGGTACTGCGCAGTAATGCGATTCGTGACGCGGCGGGCTATCGCTTTAAAGAGTTCACCAATCAGGTGCAATACGCACAGCTGACTAAAGCGTTGAATCGTCATGCCGTCCAGCAACTACCGCCGGTGGATGCCAGTTGGGTCGGCAAACCGGTGCAGGCGCTGTTAGCCGTCAGTATGGAGCCGAATCAGGTGAATGACGTGGTGGCGATTCAGTTGCAGCAAGGGAATCCATGATGAGCGATGAAATCATCCTGCAGGCCAAACAGATGTCGATGTTGTTTCCGGGCACCCTGGCGCTGGATCGTGTCGATTATCGCGTGTGGCGCGGCAAAGTGAACGTCATCATCGGTGAAAATGGGGCAGGTAAATCCACGCTGATGAAAATCCTCGCCGGGGTGCAGCAGCCCACTAGCGGCGAAATGTTCCTTAACGGCGAAAAAGTGGTGTTGAGCAGTACGCGAGACGCCGCCCGCCACGGTATCGGCATGGTGCATCAGGAACTCAACCTGTTCGAAAACCTCAGCGTGGCGGAGAACATCTTTCTGGGACGGGAAATCCAGCGCGGCATCAGCCCGATTAACGAAGCAGAACAGAAGCGACGCACGGCTGCGTTATTGCAACGTCTCGACCAGCCAATTTCACCGGACGAGATGGTCGGCAACCTGAAAGTGGGTCAGCAGCAGTTGGTGGAAATTGCCAAAGCGCTGGCAGAAAACGCCGACATCTTAATTCTGGATGAGCCGACCTCGGCGTTGAGCAAAACCGAAGTGGAAATTCTGTTCCGGGTGATCCGCGAACTGACGCGGCAGGGGGTTTCCATCATTTATATCTCACATCGGCTGGAAGAGCTAATGGCGATTGGCGATGTGATCACCATCCTGCGCGACGGTCGCTTTCAGGCGGAAGCGAAGGTCAGCGACATCGATGTGCCGTGGATCGTGCGTGAAATGCTCGGCAGCGAACCGGTGAGTAACTTTCTGCCGCCTAATCGTCAGTTCGGGGCGGCGGTGCTGGAAGCCGAGCACATCACCTGTGTCGGTGCCCATGGCAATACGCTGGTGGACGATGTCAGTTTCAATGTGCGCGCCGGGGAGATCGTCGGCATTTATGGCCTGATGGGCGCGGGGCGCACCGAGTTGTTTGAGTGCCTGCTCGGCAGCCAGCGCAACTATCTCGGCAAACTGTGGCTGGACAGCAAACCGTTACCCACACGCTTGCCAACGGCCGAACGTATTCGTATGGGCATGAGCCTGGTGCCGGAAGATCGCAAACGGGCCGGTATTTTCCCGGTCTCCTCTGTGGCCAGCAATCTCACCATTGCCAGCCTGTGGCGACGTTTATCGCATCGCACCGTGATCGCCGAACAAGCTGAACGCGAAGCGGTAAACAGTACGGTAGGCAATCTGGCGATCAAAATCTCATCACCCGACGTGGCGATCAGTGCGCTGAGTGGCGGCAACCAGCAGAAAGTGGTGATTGGCCGTTCATTGCTCACCAATCCACGTTTACTGCTGCTGGATGAGCCCAGTCGGGGCATTGATGTGGGTGCCAAAGCGGAAGTGTTTCGCATGATGGTGAAACTGTCAGAGCAGGGCATTGCCGTGGTGTTCTCCACCTCCGATTTAAAAGAAATTATGGCCGTCGCCGATCGCATTCTTGTGATGTCTGGCGGCAAGTTGACAGCTGACCTGCCGCGCGCGGAAGCGGAAGAGGCGGCGCTGGTTAAAGCAAGTGCACAGGGGTTCTGAGCATGAAAAACAATGGCGCAATGGCGCTCGCTTCGCCAGGTAAGGTTTTCAACTCGCGTGAAGGCATGATTCTGCTGCTGTTAAAACTGCGCACCTTTATCGCGTTGTTCCTCATCGTCGGCTTCTTTGCTATCACCGTGCCGGATTTCCTCGCCGTGGGCAGCATGGTGATCATGGTCAAACACATCGCCATCAATGCGTTACTGGCGCTCGGCATCACCTTTGTCATTATCACTGCGGGAATTGATCTCTCCATCGGCGCCACGCTGGGCCTGTGCGGCATGATTGCCGGCTGGTTGATTACCAAAGGCATTGTGTTGCCGATGTTTGGCATCGCCATCTTTCCCAGTGTTTGGGTGATTGTGCCCGTGGTGTTAGTGGTAGGTGGACTGATTGGCGCGGTGAATGGCTGGATCATCACCAAATACAACGTGGCCCCGTTTATCTGCACGCTGGGCACCATGTACATCCTGCGCGGGGCGGCGATGCTGACCTCTGGCGGCGAAACCTTCCCCGGCTTGCAGGGCAATCCGCTGCTGGGTAACACCGGTTTCGACAAAATCGGTGCGGGGTATTTTCTCGGCTTACCGTGGGCGATCTGGATGATGGTGGTGCTGGCGCTGGTGATTGCCTATGTAGCACGTCGCCTGCCGTTTGGCCGTCAGGTGTATGCGATTGGTGATAACGAGCGAGCAGCGGAACTCTCGGGCGTCAAAGTGAAGTCGGTGAAAATCTGGGTTTACACCATTTCAGGTTTCTGTGCGGCGATTGCCGGCATTGTGGTCTCCTCGCAACTGGTGGCCAGCCATCCGGCGAACGGCACCTCATTCGAGATGAATGCGATTGCGGCGGTCGTGCTGGGCGGTACTTCACTGGCTGGCGGGCGCGGCACCATTCTCGGCACGCTGGTAGGGGCATTTGTCATCGGTTTCCTCGCGGATGGTTTGATCATGATGGGCGTCAGCGAGTTCTGGCAAATGGTGATCAAAGGCATCGTGATTATCGTGGCGGTGATCATCGATCAGATGCAGAGCCGCATGCAGCAGAAAGCCGCCGTGGTGGCGCAGAAGGCATTGATTGAGGAAAGTGAGGCCAAAGGCTAATTGTTACCCGTCATGAGCCGAGCCGCAGGTGCGTCGGTTGCGCTTGCTCACCCCAGTCACTGACCTGAGTAAGCTCCTGGGGGATTGACGAGCTGGCCGCCTTCCCGCAACTCAGCTTATTCAGGGGAAAAATCCGGGTAAATTTTTTTACCTGCTGTGAATATATATTCAATAACGCTTTAAAATGCAGAGGTGTCTATGAATCCTTTCAAATATTCGGTGGCGGACCTGGCAGCGAAAGCGCGCGCCGTGCGTCGCCGCATCATCCAGCTCAATGCCGGTAGTCCGGCGGGTGGACATACCGGTGCCGATCTCTCTCAGGTCGAAATCCTGACGGCGCTCTATTTCCGCATCCTGAATTGCGCACCGGATCGCACTAACGATCCGCAGCGTGACATTTACATCCAGTCAAAAGGGCATGCGGTCGGCGGCTATTACTGTGTGCTGGCGGAGGCGGGTTACTTCCCAACCGAATGGCTGCCCACTTATCAGCATTCGGATTCACATTTGCCGGGCCATCCGGTGCGGCAGAAAACGCCGGGCGTGGAACTCAACACCGGTGCATTGGGCCACGGCTTACCGGTGGCGGTGGGTATTGCGCTGGCGGCGAAAAAAGACAACAGCGACCGCCGCATCTTTGTGGTCACAGGCGACGGTGAACTGGCCGAGGGCAGTAACTGGGAGGCCGCGCTGGTGGCGGCGCACTACAACCTCGATAACCTGGTGATCATCAACGACAAGAACAAACTGCAGCTGGCAGGGCACACGCGCGACATTATGAACACCGATCCGCTGCCGGATAAATGGCGAGCCTTCGGTCTGGAAGTCACTGAATGCAACGGTAATGACATGGCTTCCGTGGTGGGAACCATTGAAAACCTGCCACGTAATGGCAAACCGCAGGTGATTGTGGCGCATACCGAGAAAGGCTTTGGCATCTCCTTTATTCAGGGCAAACCAGAGTGGCATCACCGTGTGCCGAAAGGGGAAGAGATCGAACTGGCACTGGAGGAATTAAAAGATGAGTAATGCAAAACACCTGGCCACGGTGATGGTGGAAGCCTTTATTGACGCGGTCAATCGCGGTGTGGATCTGGTGCCGGTGGTGGCAGATTCCACCTCAACGGCAAAAATATCGCCTTTCATTAAGGCGTTTCCCGATCGGTTGGTGAACGTTGGCATTGCGGAACAAACGCTGGTGGGCACGGCGGCCGGTCTGGCAATCGGTGGAAAAGTGGCGGTGACCTGTAATGCAGCTCCGTTCCTGATTTCGCGCGCCAACGAGCAGGTAAAAGTGGACGTCTGTTACAACAATACCAACGTCAAACTGTTTGGCCTGAATGCCGGTGCCAGTTACGGCCCGCTGGCCAGCACCCACCACAGCATTGATGATATTGCGGTGATGCGTGGCTTCGGCAATATCGAGATTTACGCGCCATCCTGCCCGCTGGAGTGCCGCCAGATCATCGATTATGCCCTTGCGCATGTGGGGCCGGTTTACATCCGTCTGGATGGCAAGGACCTGCCTCAGCTGCACGATGAAAACTACCAGTTCCGTCCCGGCCAAATCGACGTGTTGCGTGAAGGCAACGACATCGTGCTGGTGGCGATGGGTTCCACCGTGCATGAGGCGGTGAGTGCGGCCGAGCAATTACAGGAACAGGGAATCAGCGCAGGTGTGATCGCCATTCCATCAATTCGTCCCTGCGATACCCAACAGCTGCAAGAGCTGTTAAAGCATTATCCGGCGGTGATCACCGTAGAGGAGCACAATGTTAACGGCGGCGTCGGCAGTCTGGTGGCCGAAGTGCTGGCTGAAGGCGGCTGCGGAATTCCGCTGTTACGTCTGGGCATCCCCGATGGTCAATACGCGATTGCTGGCGATCGTGCCTCCACGCGCGCGCATCATGGTATTGACGCCGCCAGCGTGGTGAAGAGTGCAGTGCGCATGTGTGCAGGAGCGTAAACATGGCGGGTCCATTAATACTGGCAATTGATGAGGGTACCACTAACGCGAAAGCCATAGCGGTGGACCGCGCAGGCAACGTGGTGGCGCGCGGCAGCCAGCCTCTGACGCTAGCCCATCCCCAGCCGGGATTGGCCGAGCAGCATCCGCTGGCGATCTGGCAGGCGGTGAAACAGGCGATTGAAAGCTGTCTGGCGCAGTGCGGCGGGGCAGAGGTGGCCGCCGTCGCGATCAGCAACCAGCGCGAGTCGGTGCTGATCTGGCAGCGCCGCGACGGGCAACCGCTGACGCCGCTGGTGAGCTGGCAGGATCGTCGCTCGGAAGCCTTTTGTCGCGATTTACGCATGGCGGGCAAAGCGCCACGCATCACCGGCTTAACGGGCCTGGCGGTCGATCCCATGTTTCCCGCAGGCAAACTCACCGGGATGCTGGCGACGATTCCAGATGGACTGGCGCGTGCACAAGCCGGTGAACTCTGCATCGGCACAGTGGATTGCTGGCTCAGCTGGCAATTAAGCGGCGGCGAAAGTTTTGTCACCGATCACGCTAATGCGGCCCGCACCCAACTCTACAATTTGCACAGCGGCGACTGGGATGACGAACTGCTGGCGTTATTCCATATCCCGCGTGCGGCACTGCCACATATTGTGCCCTCCGCCAGTGCGCAGGGTGTTGTCACGGTACAGGACATCGCCGGACTGAAAGCGGGTACGCCCATTTTGTCGCGCATTGGCGATTCCCATGCGGCACTGCAGGCGCAACGCAGTGCAGGCGAAGAAGTGGTGAAAGCCACTTACGGCACCGGTTCATCGCTGATGATGTCAATGGCCACCCCTTTGCTGACCGAGAACGGCCTCAGCACCACGGTGGCGTGGCACGATGGGACGCTGCGATTTGCCTTTGAAGGTAACGTCACCCATACCGGTTCGGGCGCGGCCTGGCTGGGACGCATGCTGGGCATCAGCGATCCGCGTGAACTGACGGCGATGGCGCAACGCAGCGAGCATAATCAGGGCATCTATTTCGTGCCTGCATTGTCAGGCCTGGGCGCGCCCTGGTGGGATTTGAAGGCGCGCGGCATGGTATGTGGCCTTACCGATGCCGCCACGCCAGAGGTGCTGGCGCGCGTGGCGCTGGAATCAATCACCTTCCAGATTGCCGATGTGTTCTTCGCTATGGAGCAGGCCAGTGGTGTGCAGTTACCCGCGCTCTGTGTGGATGGCACGGCAACCGAAAACAGTTGGCTGATGCAGTTGCAGGCAGACGTGTTGCAGCGGCCGCTGAAACGTGCCCCTACCGCTGAAGTCTCCGCCCTGGGTGCCGCGCTGCTGGCGGGGCGTTCATTAGGTTGGTGGCAGCAGGGCAGTGATATGCAGGCGTTGCAGGGGGGCAGCGTGATTGAGCCGCGCAGCGATCGCGCGACCATTATGCAAGAGAATTATCGCGGCTGGCTGGAAGCGGTGGCGCGTTGTCGTTATCAACCGCATTAGCGTTCAGGCGGGGTAACCGCCTGACCATCGCTCACTAACGTTGTGCCGTCTGTGGTGAGGATTCATTGGAGGCATCGCTGAGATTAATCCGTGGTAATACACCCCCCGTAAACTCGACGCGACGCATTGGGAAAGCAAAACGAATCTGCTTCTGCTCCAGTTGCGCCATCAGCTGGAGGTTAATTTCCTGCTGGATGTCCATATACTTGTTGTACTCGGCACTGAGCACGAAGTAGACCACTTCAAATGTCAGCTGCGACTCATCAAAAGCGAGGAAATGTGCGCGGTCAAAACGAGTATCCGGCACATCCTGAATGATCTCCTTCACCATGCTACCAATTTGTCGCACTTTCTCAGCAGGCGTACCGTAATTAATGCCGAACTTAAACACGATGCGACGCTGCTGCATCCGTTTGTAATTGTGGATGGTCTGCTGCAGCAAAATGGTGTTCGAGCAAACGATCTGTTCCCCGCTCAGGCTGCGCAGCCGGGTGGTTTTCAGACCAATGTGTTCGATTGATCCCGCCACATCGCCAAACACAATAAAATCGCCATGCTCAAAGGGCTTGTCAAAACCAATGGCCAGCGAGGCAAACACGTCACTCAACACCGTCTGAATCGCCAGGGCGATCGCAATGCCGCCGACGCCGAGGCTGGCAACCAGTGCGGTAATATTGATGCCCATGTTGGACAGGATTGCCAACATCATCATCACCCACACCACCACCCGCAGCAGAATGCCGAGGATCACCGTGGTCACCGGATTGCGCACGTGCAATGGATCACGCAGCAAACTCTGTAGCCAGAGCCGGATGCCACAGTCAATCCACATGGTCATTTGCAGAATAAAGGCCAGGAACCAGCCGTGTGCAATCGTCACGCTCCAGCTGGCGGGTAGGTCGACAAACCTCAGTGCAATCAGTAATGAGAAAATCAGCAGCAAAGGCTGGCTGGTACTGCGCAGAATTTCCACCAACAGTGTGGTGACGCGGTGATTCCGCTGCTCGCTGTAGTGCGCAATACGGTTGGATACAAAGCGGATGAGGGTGCGTAATAGCCAATACATCATCAAGGTACCGAAGACGATGATGGCGCTGTTTATCCAGAAGGTTTGATTGAGAAAAATGAGTTGTAAACGATGGGCAGAAAGCCAGTTTTCCATTGGGGAGATTCTCCTTGCTGGGAGGCGATAAAAAGTGAAAGCAAGGAAAGGATAGCCTGGCGGGCGCCTTTTGTGGCGCCAGCAGGGATTTACTGGAAGCGATTCGCTTTGTCGCGGGCCAGACGTTCCAGCGCAAAGATCACTTGCTGTAGCTGGCGTTCCTGTACGGGCTCAATGGCGGTAAAACGGAAGCTGAGACGAGGAGTTGTGCGAGTTTCATTCTTGCTGGTGACCATGCTGCGCTCGCCAATGTGCAGCAGCTGTGCGGTGACCTCAAAATGACCGTATTCGCCCAATTCCACGCGAAGGTTTTTAAAGGTATCACCGCGGTTCAGACCCTCTGGCAAGCTTTCGTCCAGCAAGACACCTGCGCCACCGAGAGAGAGATCTTGTAAACGGAAGCGCGCTTTACTGCCATCCGGCCACTGCGTATGGCAGTAAAACACCGGTTCCATCGGAGCTGAAACACGGAAAAACTCACGACGCTGAATCTGCCACAGCAGCTCAGGCAGCGGGGCAGTAAACGCCGGTAAGCCCTCAAACTCGGTGCGCTCCAGTTTGATCAAGCCAAACTCCACTTTGGCACCCTGGGTTTCTGCCGCGATATTCACTTCACCGCCCTGCAGCGCTAAATCGTTATCCAGTGCATTACTGCCGAGGTCGAAGATCACGCGATCTTCATCGGCATCCAGCATGCGGCTGATAAATTGACCGCGCGAAAAACTGACCATTAATGGGGTCTGGAAACGCAACAAATCCTTCATTACGTTTAAAACAGCAAGGGTGCCTCGTTTGAGATATTGTTCGTTATCGGCGTCTTTCACATCCTGCTCCACTTATCCGATTGTTATTATCACGGGTGACACGGCTATCGAATTGTTATCGACGTTCTGACAAAAAGCTTTAGCCTGCTAACTATCTATTTACTGTGATGTTCATCAAGCAGATTAAAAATATCCGGCTATACTAATCGCAGTGAACACCTTGATTCATAACGTAAGGAGCAGTAAATGGGTATTCTTTCATGGATTATTTTTGGTTTGATTGCCGGGATCATCGCTAAATGGATCATGCCAGGTAAAGATGGCGGCGGATTCATCATCACTGTGGTTTTAGGGATTGTCGGCGCGGTGGTTGGCGGCTGGATCAGTACCCTGTTTGGCTTCGGCAAGGTTGACGGTTTCAACTTTGGCAGCTTCGTGGTGGCGGTGATTGGTGCCATTGTGGTGCTGTGGATCTACCGTAAAGTGCGTACCTAGCAATACACTCTGATTTAATGAAATCCGCATCCCCAACGGGATGCGGATTTTTTTATGGCGGTTAGAAGTCGTAACCCACGGTGGCGGTAATGGTCCGCTCCGCACCGCGATAGCAATAGCCGGTGCCATAGCAGGCGGCGAGATACTTTTTGTCGGTCAGGTTATTGGCATTGATCTGCAGCCATGCCCCTTTCAATTGTGAATCCCACGCACCGAGATCGGCACGTACGGAAGCATCAAACAACGTTACCGACGGCAAACGTGTGGTGTTTTCGTTATCGGCCCACTGCTTACCGATATAACGCACGCCTGCGCCGGCGCTCAAGCCGTAATCAAACTGATAGTGACCCCAGAATGACGCCATGCTGTTCGGCGTGACGTAAGGCGTATGGCCATCATTCCCGTCAACGGAATCTTTGAAACGCAGATGGTTCAGCGTGTAACCGGCGATGGTGCTGAGTCGCGGCGTCAGCTGGTTGCGGGCTTCCAGCTCAATGCCCTGCGAATGCACTTTGCCGGACGGAGTAAAGGTGCTGTCTACCACGTTGCGGTTCGCCACATCGTTCTGCGTCAAATCGTACAGCGCGATGGAGTACATATCGCGCGTGCCCACCGGCTGGTATTTCACACCGGCTTCATACTGCTCGGAAGTGGTTGGCTTCAGCTGATTGCCGTCTGGGTCGGTCAAAGAAGCCGGGGTAATCGCCTGGCTCCAGCTGACGTAAGGTGAAATACCGCTGTCGAACGCATACAGCAGCGCAGCACGGCCGCTGACGTGGTCATCCTGGCGACGGCTGGTGCCATTATTGGAGACGATGCGATCGTAACGACCAGAGAGATCCAGATGCCAGCGGTCGAGCTGCATTTCATCCTGCAAGTAGAGTCCGGTCTGATAATAGCGACGCGTTTGTTCGGTCCAGCTGTAATCCGGCATGCTGCCGACCGCTTCGCCCGTCCAGGGGTTTAATGAACTCGCATAGCCACTGGCTTTACTCAAATCATTCTTATAACGGTGGTATTCGGCACCGAGGATCACCCGATGCTGCAGCGCGCCGGTGGCAAAATCGGCCTGCAGACGGTTATCGTTGGCCCATGCGCTGAGCGAGGAACGTTCACCGGAGTAGTAGCGGGTCAGCAGGTCCGGGTTAGCGGCATCCCAGCCAATCTGATACACCTGATCGAGATCGACATTGGCGTGGCTATAGCTGGCGGTGGAGTATACAGACCACACTTCATTGAAGCGGTGCGAGAAGTCGTAGCTGTAGATCTGCTCGTGGCGCTTGAACTGATCCAGCGCGCTGTCGCCCTCATAGAATCCATCACTCAGCTTGCGGCCATTATGGCTATAAAGCGTGCCTTCAGCGGGCACGGAACCGTGATAACCGCCGGATGGATCTTTTTGCAGATAGGCACGCAGCATCAGACTGGTGTCTTCGCTGGGTTGCCACAGCAGCTGTGGCGAAATCGCATATTTTTCTTCACGGGTGTGATCGTATTGCGTATCGCTGTTACGCGTGATGCCGGTGAGACGGAAAGCCCACTGATCGTTAATCGCATTGGTGTAGTCAAAGGCGGCGCTGTTGGTGGCGTTGGTGCCGGTCGACAGGCGGAAATGGCCCTCTTCAGCAAACTGCGGCCGCTTGCTCACCTGATTGACTAATCCGCCTGGTACGGTCTGGCCGTAAAGTGCGGAGGAGGGGCCTTTGATCACATCAACGCGATCGAGGAACCAGTTATCTACCTGCAAGATGTTGAAGCTGCCGCCATCACTCATGATGCGCAAGCCATCCAGGAAGGTGTTATCGACATCGCCGCCATGGAAACCACGCAGCGCAATGGTGTCATAGCGAGTGGCGGCCCCGCCGAAGTTGGTGAATACGCCCGGCGTGTAGTTCAGTACCTGATTGAGATCCTGCGCACCCTGATCTTCCATCTGCTGACGTGTCACCACTGAGATGGACTGCGGCGTGGTGATCAGCGGCTGATCGGTTTTACTGCCGCCGCTGCTGCGGGTGGCGAGATAGCCTTGCGTCGGTGAGTTGGCGCTCTCCTGCGGTTGCGCGGTGACCACGATGGACTCTTCTGCGAAGGTTGCAGCAGGGAGGGCCAGAGCCAGTCCACAGAGCACGCGGGTACGATTAAGGGTAAAAAGCGTCATTGGAAATCCTTTAACGGGAAGCAGAACAAAAGCAGCACTCAACCGGCAATGCCGAAAATTGAGAATACGATTAAAATTAAGAGTGAGAATTATTATCTTTTAGTGGGGTGTGTTTCAAGTTGTTAATGTGAGTGAAAGAGATTGTGAGGAAATGAACAGGAGCGGTGGCGTAGCGAGCGCGGCTTTATGTGAGAAAAGGTTTCATGATGCAGTCATACCCTCTGTCGCGGTGCACGATGGTTTGCAGACCTGAGGTGATGACTTCGCTGCGTTAAATGGTGACATCGCCTGCCTGAGATGATGGCATTGAGCACCTTAGCTTTGACAGTGCGAACCGATTGCGCTGCTACCGTTTGACAAACAAAGCAGTAGCAGCGGTTTTAAAGTAGAGGGAGAGGGTTATTTACCCGCACTCAGCGCGGGCATATTCGGGATATCGCTCGCGTTATTACAGGTGTGATCTTTCGGGCAGTATTTATCCAGTAGTTTGAGCGTCACGCCGTTGGTCCAGCCGAAACCGTCCTGCAACGGATATTCACCGCCGCCACCGCCGCCCAGTTGCGCGCCTTCCACCACATACTTTTCAACCAGCTTGTGCTCTTTATCGTAAGTGGCCTGCACGTTCTGCAGGAAGCGCTGACCAATTTCCTGTGCCAGCTTGGGTTGCTTGTAATGTTCCAGACCTTCCACCGCCACCCATTGCAGAGGCGCCCAGCCATTTGGTGCATCCCATTGCTGACCATTGTTCACGGTGGTGGTCACCAAACCGCCAGGTTTCAACAGCTGTTTCTCCACCGCTTTGGCAGTGCGGTCCGCCTGTTTCTCGCTCGCCACCTGCATATAGAGTGGGAACAAGGTAGCGGCGGTCAGCTGCGGATGAATGTGTTTTTTCTGCCAGTCATAGTCGGCATACCAGCCCTGTTTCTCATCCCACAGATAACGATTAATCGCTGCCTGACGTTTCTCAGCATCTGCCGCGAACTGTTTGGCTTTGTCATCCTGATTCGCCAGTTTCGAGGCTTTGGACAATACCTGCTCCAGATGGAACATCAGGCTATTGAGATCGACCGGTGCCAGTTGGGTGGTGCGGATCGAGGCCAGATTGTGGGCATCGGTAAACCAGCGAGAGCTGAAGTCCCAACCAGAAGCCGCACCGGCACGCAGATCGCGATACACCTGCTGTTTATTGCGATCGGGCGCTTTGTTGGCGGTGTTGACATCGTCGAGCCAGGATTCGGTGCGCGGTGCATCACGTTCGTCCCAATAGCGATTGAGTAGGGTACCGTCGCTAAGTTTGATCACGCGCTTGCTGGCCTGACCGGCAGCGACCTTATCGCTGTCCGCCATCCAGTAGTCGTACTCTTTCTGCAACTGCGGCAAATACTGGCGATAGACATCATCACCTTTATGGGTCGCCAGCAGATCTACCATCAGGCTAAAGAACGGTGGCTGCGAACGGCTGAGATAATAACTGCGGTTGCCGTTGGGGATATGGCCGTATTTATCCAGTTCGGTGGCGAAGTTATCCACCATATCCTGCACGCGATCCCAGTGTCCGCTCTCGGCGAGGCCCAGCATGGTGAAGTAGCTGTCCCAGTAATAGACTTCGCGGAAGCGGCCGCCCGGCACCACATAGGGTTTCGGCAGCGGCAGCAGGGAATCATACTGGCTGGCGGTCGGTGTGGATCGCGTCAGCACTGGCCACAAGCCGTTGATGTGTTCTCGTAAGCTTTGCCCCGCAGGCGGAACATATTTGTCCTGCTCTTTGGGCAGGGTGAAGTTGGCGTCAACGAAATGCTTCAGGTCGAAATTGCGCTGGCTCTTTTGCATCTGCCAGTCCGCCAGTATCGAGGAGGGATTGTACTTCGGTACCGCATCGGCAAAGGTTTTCTGATCCGGATAAAATTTTGCCTGCTGCACGGCGTTGAACAGGGGCCCCAACCGAATGTCGGGTGGCTGCGGCTGACTGCTGATCATACGGCTGTTATCTTCAGCCTGGGCCACGCTAGCACTGGCCAGCAGCGCTGCGCTCAGCAAGAAAGTCAGTCGCGCGGGCGTGAATTTGACATTTTTTATCATCGGTTTTTTCTCCTTGTCCGAAAAGGTGGTGCGCTAACACATTGACCACTCGAACAACTTTAGTCGCTAACGCGCCGCTTAGCCGCCTCAGGCCATGGAAATGTGAAGCCGCGGGAATTAATCACGCAAGAAATTGCATTAACCTTAAGGTTTTTGCTTGCCCTGAAGCGCTATTTGCTTGAGGCTGAAGGAAAAAAAGGAGAGCTGTATGGAGATCATCTGGTATCACCCGTCGCAAGCCCCCGATCGCTGGCTAGCGGGACTACGTCAGCGTTTACCGCAAGCCAACGTGCGCTACTGGCAGCCAGGCGACACGGATCCGGCGGATTATGCCATCGTGCGTTCGCCACCCACCGAGATGCTGGCTGGTCGTCCATTGAAAGGTGTGTTTGCCATGGGCGCGGGCGTGGACGAAATTCTTAAGCAACTGCGCGCCCATCCGGAAATGTTAGCCGATGACGTGCCGCTGTTCCGTCTCGAAGATACCGGCATGGCGCGACAGATGCAGGAATACGCCAACTGGTGCGTGCTGGGCTGGTTCCGCCGTTTTGCCGACTATCGTCAGCAGCAGCAACAGGCAAACTGGCAGCCACTCGACACAGCGGAGCGCTCTGACTTTACCATCGGCGTGCTCGGTGCGGGCGTGTTGGGCAGTAGCGTGCTGGAAAGTTTGCGCCAGTGGGGCTTCCCGCTGCGCTGCTGGAGCCGCTCGGCTAAGCAGATTGAGGGCGTGCAAACCTTCCACGGTCGCGATCAGCTGGATGCATTTCTCGATGGCACTCAGGTGCTGATCGATCTGTTGCCCACCACGCCGGAAACCACCAACCTGATCGATGAAAAGTTGCTGCGCGTGTTACCGCAGGGTGCCTTTTTCCTCAATCTGGCGCGTGGCGCGCACGTGGTGGAAGCCGATCTGCTGGCGGCGCTGAACAGCGGGCAACTGGCGGGCGCGGCGCTGGACGTGTTCCAGACCGAGCCACTGCCGGCGGATCACCCGCTCTGGTCTCATCCACATGTCACATTGACGCCACATACTGCGGCTATCACGTTGCCCGGCGAGGCGATGGATTTCATTGCCGGTGCCATACTTGCTCTGGAGCAAGGGGATCAGCCGGGTGGTTTAGTTGATCGCCAGCGCGGTTATTAATTCACATTGAGTCAGGAGAAGAGGATGTATCCCGTCGATTTGCATATGCACACCGTTGCCAGTACCCACGCATACAGCACACTGCATGACTATGTGGTGCAGGCGAAGCAGAATGGCCTGAAGCTGTTTGCTATCACCGATCACGGCCCGGATATGGCGGATGCGCCGCACTACTGGCACTTCGTTAATATGCGTATCTGGCCACGCGTGATTGATGGCGTAGGCGTTTTGCGTGGTATTGAAGCCAACATCAAAAATCAGCAGGGTGAAATTGACTGCAGCGGCCCGATGCTGGATGCGCTGGATCTGATTGTGGCCGGTTTCCATGAGCCGGTGTACGCACCGCGTGATAAAGCGCATCACACGGAAGCGATGATTGCCGCGATGGCGGGCGGGCTGGTGCATATTATTTCGCACCCGGGCAACCCGAAATTCCCGGTGGATATCCGCGCCATTGCCGAAGCGGCCGCGCATTATGATGTGGCGCTGGAGATCAATAACTCCTCCTTTACCCATTCGCGTCCGGGCAGTGAACCCAACTGTCGCGCCATCGCTGAAGCAGTGCGTGATGCCGGCGGGCGTCTGGCGTTCGGTTCAGACTCTCACACCGCCTTTACCCTTGGTCATTTCGAACACTGCATCCGCATCACACGCGAAGTGGATTTTCCCGAGGATCGCGTGTTAAATGTCACGCCGCGCCGCCTGCTCGACTTCCTCGAACAGCGAACCGGTAAGCACATTGCTGAATTTGCGGACTTTTAACTTTTAGCCTCAAGGAATTCTGTTGCATGAATGAGTTTTCCATTCTCTGCCGCGTCATCGGCTCGCTGTTCAACCGCCAGCCACAAGATCCATTGCTGGTGCCGCTCTTCACCATGCTGCGTGAAGGCAAACTGAAGGCTCAGTGGCCGCTGGAGCAGGATGAACTGTTAACACGTCTGCAGCAGAATAGCGATCCGCAGGCCCTGGCGGCGGATTACAACGCACTGTTCGTCGGCAGCGAATGCAGCGTACCGCCTTACGCCTCACAATGGCCAAACGGCCCGCAAGAAGCGGATGTGCGTGCGTTTCTCTCTTCACGTGGCATGCCGTTAAGCGACGCGCCAGCCGACCATTTTGGCGTACTGCTGCTGGCGGCCTCGTGGCTGGAAGATCAGTCCGCGGAGGATGAGTTTGCTGCGCAATTAGCGCTGTTCGACGACTATCTGCTGCCGTGGTGCGGCGCGTTCCTCGGCAAAGTGGAAGCCCACGCGACCAGCGCGTTCTACCGCACGCTGGCCGCGCTGAGCCGTGAAGCTATTCAGGCAATGTACGACGAGCTGAACGAAGGCAACGACGAAGAAGCCTGATTACCAGCTGGCTGCGCTGCTGCCGAGCTTGACGCCCGGCGTGGCGCAGATCATCGGCGTGCCGGGCAGGTATGCAGCGGCACGCAACCTTTCGGCAATCCCCCACGTATTGATCTCAACTGTCGGCAGGGCATCGTCGTGCTGCGCGGTAATGCCATGCTGCGGCTGTTGCGGTGACGCGCCAAACTGTTGCAATAGCCTGGCGGTGCGCGCCAGCGATAGGCGTGCCTGCCAGCCAACGTGATTTTCCCGACGTTGACGCATCCCTTCCAGCACAGCGGCGGCCATCATATAGCCAGTGGCGTGATCGAGCGCCTGCACCGGCAGCGGTGTCGGTTTGATGTTACCACGCCAGACCATGCCCTGTTCGGCAATGCCGCATCCCATCTGCACCAGACTGTCAAAGCCGCGACGATTGCGCCATGGTCCGCCCCAGCCCCACGCATTGAGACTGACATCCACCAATCCGGGCGACAGTTTGCGCCGTGACTCGGCATCCAGCCCCAGCTTTTCCAGCGCATCCGCGCGATAACCATGCACCAGCACATCAGCGTGTTTGATCAGATCGCGCAGCTGCTCAACGCCCGCTCTGGATTTGAGATCGAGCCGTGCGCAGCGTTTGCCGCAGGTGATCTCCTCCTCCAATGTTGGCTCTTCCCAGCCGTAAGGATCGATACGTAAAACCTGCGCGCCAAGGCTGGCGAGAAAACGCGTGGCGACCGGCCCGGCGATAATGCGCGTCAGATCCAGCACACGCACGCCGAGCAGCGGACGAGCAGGCGGCAGTTGCCAGCCGGGCGTGGGGGCATCCCCCGTGGCCTGTTGGGCGATCAGCGCTTCACTGCTGACGGCCAGCCCTTGCGGGTGCTGCAACCACTGTTGCTCACTGCGCATCTGCGCAGCACAGCCGCCAGCCTCAATCACGGCCTGCTCCAGCGCGGCCGCTTGCCACTGAGACACCCGCTGCGCTAATGCGGCGCGGTCGGCGTGTTGGCCCAGCACCTGCTCCATGGCGGCGCGATGATGCGGAGCGTTGGTGTGCAGACGGATCCAGCCATCGGCGGTGGCGTAATCGCCTGCAAAGGGATCCCAGAGCGCGGCGGGTGGACGATTTAACGGCGTGAGGCTGTGCTGAAACCAGCGAGAGGCGAGCCTTACATTGACGCTAACCGGGGCCGATTGCCCGAGTAAATCGCTCACTGCCTGGCTTGCCAACCCGATGCTGGTGGCGGCCAGTTCACTGACGGCAAACGCGGAAGAAAAGGTATCGGGCTGGAGAAAGCTGAGCGCGGGAAGGGGTTCCGCGCCACGCAATCCTTGCCACAGTTGCTGCCATAACGCGGCAGCAGATTGAGTATCCATATTGAGTCTCCGGAAAACGCGCGAGACTCAAGCATAGCAGAGAGAATTTAACGGCGGCGCAGGCGAGGAAAGCGCGCGTGCATGCGCAGATTACGCAGGTTGATCACCGCAATGGCGGTACCGAGCACTACCAGAGACGCCCCGAGAATTTTGAAGCTGTTCATGCTATCGCCCAGCACAAATACGCCCATCAACACGGCCAGCACGGGCGTGAGCAGCGAGTAAGGCATGATTAAGTTGACGTTGTACTTTTTCAGCAACGAATACCACAGGGTATAAGCCACAATCGAGGAAGCCAGCGCGCTGTAAAGAATACCAAACCAGCCGCGCCAGCCCGCATGACTTAAGGCGTGTAACTGGTGCGATTCGGTGAGCCAGGAAGCAGCACCGACAATCGGCACGGCGAGGAAGGAGATCCAACCGGTGAGCGTCAGCGGTTTTATCGGCGGCGATTTCTTCACGATCATATTGCTGATGGCCCAGCCAAAGGCGCTGCACAACAAGATGCATAAGACCCACCACGCCGGAATCGTGGGGCTGCCGGAGAGCACCGCCACGCCACTTAAAGAGATCGCAATACCAAACAGCTGTACCAGCGTCAGCTTCTCTTTTAGCACCAGCATTGCCAGCAACATGGCAATCGGCGTACCAAGCTGCACCACAATCGCACCGGTGCCGGCATCGGTAAAGCGCATGCCGACAAACAGCAGCGAGAAGTGCATAAAGCCAAAGGTGAAGGCAAGGGTGAGCAGCCATGGCAGCTGTTCGCGCGTAATGCGGCAGAACGGCACCAGTACAATCGCCACCACCACAAAGCGCATCCAGGTGAGGAACAGCGGCGGAAGTTCCAGCAATCCCCACTTCACTGCCACGTTATTGAAAGCCCAGATGGAGACCACCATCAGAACCATAAAGAAATGCCGCACTGCCACAATGTCATCCTTCACATGAAAGGGGGTAATCACCGGTTAATCATGGCACGAAGCCGTGCATTTCTGTGACATTGTGCAAAAATATTTTTCGCTATGGCATGAGCTTATGCAGGAAAAAAATAAGACAGGTCACTGATTTCCTGTCAAAGTGGATGTCCGAAAGCTGACTCCGTTAAGGAATGAATTCGGAATGACACACACCCGCGCGTTACCCCTTGCTCTGATTCAACTCGAAGTGCCGCCACCGCAGGTTGTGGCGCAAATTGGTGAACAACCCGTCTGGTTTATTGATGCGCTGCAACTGCAGCCGGAAGACTATGTGATTGTCCGTCCGCATCTTGGCGAAGAGCTGCCGGCGTTTGATCGCGTCAGCGGCGCGATTCTCAGCGGCTCCTGGGCGATGGTCACCGACCACGCCGACTGGAGCGAACGCACGGCGGCATGGATTCGTGGCGCGCTGGAAGCGGAGCTGCCGCTGCTGGGCGTCTGTTACGGTCATCAGCTGATGGCGTATGCGCTGGGCGGCAAAGTGGGTGATAACCCGAACGGCTGGGAGCGCGGCTTGAAAACCCTGACCCACACTGCCAGTGATGATCCCTGGTTAGCGACGTTGCCAGGTGAATTCCAGGCGTGGTTGTCACATCGCCAGTCGGTGATTACGCCGCCGTCGCAGGCTGAAGTATTGGCACGTTCCGAGCTGGATGGCTGCCAGATTTTACGTTATTCCCCGCAGGCGCTGTCGGTGCAGTTCCACCCGGAGTTTACCCGCGAAATCATGACCACCTGCTTACCGGAAGGCGTGAGTGATGATGGCGCGCAGGTCGCCGGTGAGGATTGGTCACGTGAGTTGCTCCAAAGATTCTGGCAGCAAACGCGGCCGCAGCCGCGCGTGCAGGCTCAGGGCGCGTAATGGCGTGTGCAGCGATAAACCCAGGCGGGCGGCATATTTTTCAGCACCCGCTGGCGCTGCCAGGTGAAGTAACGTGACAGAGTAGGTTGGGTCAATGAGGTGTATTGAAACTGGATAAATACACCGCGCGGGCCCAATACATCGTGCACAGCGCTCAGAATCGCTTCGCGCGTTTCCGGCGGCAGCGACAGCAGCGGCAGGCCGGAAAAGATCACATCGTATTCACCCGACAAGTACTCGGCTGAGCACGCACGCACCTGCATGCGCGGATCGCTCCACGCGCGCAAACTCTTCACTAAATCTGGACTGATCTCGAACACATCCAATTGAGCCTGCGGCGACATTCTGTCCAGAATATGACGGGTTAACACGCCGTCACCGGCACCGAGTTCGGCGATACGCAGGCTGTGATCCCAGTTGGCGGCATCGCACATGGTGCGGCACAGCGCAGCAGAGGAGGGCGTGATGCTGCCCATCTTGCGCGGGTTTCGAATAAATTGCTGAACAAAGTTCGCTTTGGCGCGCATTAACGTCAGGGCTGAAGCCAACATCTCTTTCTCCTGATGAGTATCCTGTTTCATATTGACCAAATTCATTGCGTTTGTTTCGCTTTTCGCTGCATATGCGGCAAAACTCGGAATTTTCCGCAACGAAGCGAGGAAGAAATTGGAGAGATGTAAAGCTGATAACCTGGCTGTGAATTGGCGCAATAGACTCCCGCCATCTGCGGCGGGCAAGAGCGTAACGTTTAATCAATGCTGAGACTGACGTGCAGGATCATCACGCCTAAATCTCAAACCCTCATTCCCGGAATTTTCCTTCGGTGCGGTCACAGTTTCCCGCTCTGCGATCTGACAGGCTGACATTGATCGATCAATGTTAATAACAGGTTTCATAGTTGTTATTCGCCACTCTGTCCGCAAGGAGAAACACCATGCGTTACGCTGCTCCGGGAGAACAAGGTTCTCTCATCACTCTGCAATCGCGTTATGGCAACTTTATCAACGGCGAATTCGTTGCGCCGGTGAACGGTAATTACTTCGTCAACACCACCCCGATTAACGGTTCTACCATCGGCGAGTTCCCGCGTTCTGATAAGGCCGATATCGATAATGCGGTGGCGGCAGCACAGGCCGCAGCGGATGCCTGGGGCAAAACCTCCCCGCAGGCACGTTCGCTGGTGCTGCTGAAAATCGCCGATCGACTGGAAGAGAAGCTGGAATACATCGCGGTCAACGAAACCTGGGATAATGGCAAGCCGGTACGTGAAACCCTGGCCGCTGACCTCCCGCTGGCGGTAGACCACTTCCGCTACTTCGCGGGCTGCGTGCGTGCGCAAGAAGGTACCGCAGCAGAAATCGATGAATTCACCGCCGCTTATCACTTCCACGAACCGCTGGGCGTGGTCGGGCAAATCATCCCGTGGAACTTTCCGCTGTTAATGGCGGCGTGGAAGCTGGCTCCGGCGCTCGGAGCGGGTAACTGCGTGGTGTTGAAACCGGCTGAGCAGACGCCCTTGTCGATCACCCTGTTTATGGAAGTGATCAAAGATCTGGTGCCACCGGGTGTCATCAACGTGGTGCACGGTTACGGTAAAGAAGCCGGTGAAGCGCTGGCGTCACATCCAGGCATCGCCAAAATCGCCTTTACCGGTTCCACCGCCACCGGTGGACATATCCTCGAGCTGGCGGCGAAAAGCCTGATCCCGTCCACCGTTGAGCTGGGCGGTAAATCACCGAACATCTTCTTTGAAGACATCATGGATGCGGAAGAGAGCTTTATCGAGAAAGCGGCAGAAGGCGTGGTGCTCGGTTTCCTGAATCAGGGCGAAGTCTGTACCTGTCCGTCACGCGCGCTGGTGCAAGAGTCGATCTTTGAGCCGTTTATGGCGGCCGTCATGAAACGTATTAAAACCATCAAACGCGGCGATCCGCTGGATACCGAAACCATGATTGGCGCGCAGGCGTCGCAACAGCAGTTCGACAAAATCCTCTCTTATCTGGAAATCGCGCAGAAAGAGGGTGCACAGGTGCTGCACGGCGGCGGTGTAGAGAAGATTGGTGAAGCGTTCGATAGCGGCTACTACATTCAGCCAACGCTGCTGAAAGGTGACAACAGCATGCGCGTGTTCCAGGAGGAGATCTTTGGACCGGTAGTCGGTGTGCTAACCTTCAAAGATGAAGCGGAAGCGCTCGCCATCGCCAATGACTCAATCTACGGGCTGGGCGCAGGTGTATGGACCCGCGACATCAACCGCGCCTATCGCATGGGGCGCGCGATTAAAGCGGGTCGTGTCTGGACCAACTGTTATCACCTCTATCCGGCACATGCGGCGTTCGGTGGCTATAAAAAATCCGGGATTGGTCGTGAAACCCATAAAATGATGCTCGATCACTACCAGCAAACCAAAAACCTGCTGGTGAGCTACAGCACGCAACCGCTGGGCTTCTTCTAAGCACTCAGGCAGCGGTTCATGCCGCTGCCTTTTCTCCCACATGCCTCATTCGGACTAATCCTGCCGCCATTCGCATCTACCCTATAAGGGCGTTTTCTTTCTCCCTTAGTCAGGATGGTGAATCATGCGTATCGCGGCAACGTTGTCTGTCTGCCTGTTGTCCCTCTCATTTGGTGCATCGGCCATTCCCAGTGCGTTTCCTACGGGCGTGACGTATTACGATCCCGCGCGTGCCTGGAACGGTTATGTGGTGATCCCCGGCAGCGATAACCAAACCCATTTAATTGATATGACCGGGCAGGAAGTGCATCGCTGGGCCTATGAAGGATTCCCGAGCTGGCCAATTCCCACTGATCGCGTCAACGGCCAGCGGGGGCATCTGCTGGTACAGCTGGAGCGTCAGAAAGATCTCGATAAGGAAGCCAGCCCCGGCAACGGCATGGTGAATGCCAGCGTGGCGGAAGTGGACTGGAACGGTGCGGTGCAGTGGCAATACGGCAGTCAGCAGCAGCCGGTGCACCAACACCATGAAATCCAGCGCCTGGCAGATGGCAACACCCTGGTGCTGGGCGCGGCACTGCGCCAGCTGCCCGGCTACAACTATCGCATCATCGATAATACGCTGGAGGAGGTGTCGCCGCAGGGAGAGAAGCTATGGAGCTGGTCGGTGGCCGATCACCTCATTGAGCTGGGTTTTTCTGACGCGCAACTGGCGATGATCCGTGACAGCCAGGACGCTGACTTTTTGCATATGAACACGGCGGCACCGCTGGGGCCAAATCCGTGGTTTGATAAAGGCGATCAGCGCTTTGCCCCTGACAACATTCTGTTTAACTCGCGCAACGGCAACGTGGCCGTGATTGTCGATCGGCAGACGGGCAAAGTGGTGTGGCGCATCGGGCCTGATTATCCAGCGCTGAAGCTGGATACCCCGCTGCCGCGTCCACTGGATCAACTGATTGGCGAGCACGATGTGCACATGATCGGACCGGGCTTACCGGGGGCTGGCAATATTCTGATTTTTGATAATCAGGGCAACGCCGGATTCCCGCCCACGCGGCAAGGATTCTTCTCCGCTTCACGCGTCATTGAAGTGAACCCGCAGACCAAACAAATCGTCTGGGAGTACACCGGCGAGAAATCAGGACAAGCGATCTCCACCTTCTACAGTGCCTATATCAGCAATGCGCAGCGCCTGCCGAATGGCAATACCTTGATCAACGAAGGGCAGAGCGGCCGCCTGTTCCAGGTGACACCGCAGGGCGCGATTGTCTGGGAGTACGTCAGTCCGTTTTACGGCAAAGCGATGCCGCGCGATCACTACAGTGGCAACACGGTGTATCGCGCCTACATGGTGGATTACCGCTGGGCACCGGATGGGACACCGCACAGTGAGAAGGCGGTGACAGCGGATTGCATCCGTTATTCGGCGCTACCGGGTTGTCCGGCACTGACATCCTCACAGTAAGAAATGTGCGTTACTTCTTTAATCAGACTGTCATTTGGCCGTGACAGAGTGCCTGCATCACGAAAGCAGAATATTCCGCTACATTTGAGCCTGGTCTTGTCGATATAAGAGTGTAGGGAAAGTAAAGTCGCGCACCATTTTAAGGAAAAACATGAACACATTGCATAAGTTTCAGGAACAGCACGATGACGTGCTGGATGCCGATGATCAGCACATCATCACGGTGAATCTGCCGGGACGTCAGGCCATCTACGTGATTGGTCAAAACGATGATGATGCCGATATGCTGTTAGACGTACAACTCGGTGCGATGTAAGCATCGCGCAGTGCTCACCCCATAAAAAAATCCGCAGCCATAAGCCGCGGATTTTTAGTTTTAGCACGGCTTAAAGCCTTACTTCACGCAGGCAGAACACTGATTGTGGATCTGCTGGAAGAAGTCGTTGCCTTTGTCATCCACCAGGATAAACGCCGGGAAGTTCTCCACTTCAATCTTCCAGATGGCTTCCATTCCCAGTTCCGCATATTCCACGCACTCCAGACTCTTAATACTCTGCTGCGCCAGCACCGCTGCCGGGCCGCCGATGCTGCCGAGATAGAAGCCGCCGTGTTTATGGCAGGCATTAGTCACCTGTTTGCTGCGGTTGCCTTTTGCCAGCATCACCATGCTGCCGCCGTGTTCCTGCAGCAGGTCAACGTAGGAGTCCATACGACCCGCGGTGGTTGGGCCAAGTGAACCGGAGGCATAACCTTCCGGGGTTTTCGCCGGGCCTGCGTAATACACCGGATGATCTTTGATGTACTGCGGCAAACCTTCGCCGTTATCAATACGCTCTTTCAGCTTGGCGTGGGCAATATCACGCGCCACGATAATGGTGCCGTTCAGCGACAGGCGGGTTGCCACGGGATAGGATGACAGCTGCGCCAGAATGTCACTCATCGGGCGGTTAAGATCGACATTCACCACTTCGCCTTCGCCCTGCTGACGCAGTTCTTCCGGGATATAGCGGCCTGGGTTATCTTCCAGTTTCTCGATCCAGATGCCTTCGCGGTTGATTTTGGCTTTGATATTACGGTCAGCCGAGCAGGACACACCCATGCCCACCGGGCAAGACGCGCCATGACGTGGCAGACGCACCACGCGAATATCGTGGGCGAAGTATTTACCGCCGAACTGTGCGCCGAGGCCCAGCTCTTGTGAGGCTTTCAGCAGTTCCTGCTCCAATGCCACGTCACGGAATGCCTGACCGTGTTCGTTACCTTCGGTCGGCAGCGAATCGTAGTAGTGGGTTGATGCCAGCTTGACGGTTTTCAGCGTGCTCTCTGCTGAGGTGCCGCCAATCACAAACGCGATATGGTATGGCGGGCAGGCTGCGGTACCGAGCGACATCATTTTATCGACCAGGTAGTTCTTCAGCTTGGCCGGGGTAATCAGTGCTTTGGTTTCCTGATAAAGATAGGTTTTGTTGGCAGAACCGCCGCCTTTGGCGATGCACAGGAATTTGTACTCGTCGCCATCCACGCTGTAGAGATCGATCTGCGCCGGCAGGTTGGTGCCGGTATTGACCTCTTTGTACATATCCAGCGCGGCGTTCTGCGAGTAACGCAGGTTGTCTTCAATAAAGGTGTTATAAACGCCTTGTGACAGCGCGGCTTCATCGCCACCACCGGTCCAGACGCGCTGGCCTTTTTTGCCCATGATGATCGCCGTGCCGGTGTCCTGGCAGGTCGGCAGCACGCCTTTGGCGGCGATTTCCGAGTTACGCAGGAACTGCAGGGCAACGTATTTGTCGTTCTTGCTGGCTTCGTCATCCGCCAGAATCGCAGCAACCTGCGCCTGATGCGAGGCGCGCAGCATGAATGAAGCATCATGGAATGCCTGCTTCGCCAGCAGCGTCAGGGCTTTCGGATCGACTTTCAACACCTCTTCGCCATCGAAGTTGGCTACTGAGACGTAATCGCGGCTCAGCAGATAGTATTCGGTATCATCTTTGGCGAGAGGAAAGGGATTCTGATAATAGAAGGGTTTGTTCGACATGTTGGCTCACTTAGCTTCGTGTCGCCTGTCAGAGTGGCAGGTGACAAATTAGGCGATCTGTTTTTAGATTTTCTCTCGCCAGCCCTCCGCAAGGGCTGACTGGCGAGCATCATAACACTTTCACGGTACTGCGCGGCTCCGATTTTAACATCGGAGCAACATCATCAGAACATCATCACCATCCATGGGTAGGCGATAACCATCAGAGCAATCAGGAAGATGGCACCAAAGATGGTACCGAGACGCCAGTAATCTTTGGTTGGCAGGTAGCCGCTACCGTAATAAATCGGGCTTGGGCCGGTGCCGTACGGGGTGATGATACCCATCACACCTAAGGACACACACATCATCAGACAGAACACTGGCATGTTGATGCCCGGAATCGAGGCGGCGATGGTCAGCATCGCAGGCAACAGCGCAGTGGTGTGCGCAGTGGTACTGGCGAACAGGTAGTGCAGTAAGTAGAAGGCCACCAGCAACACCACCGCCGAGACTTGTGGGTCATAACCGTGCAGCAGCTGCGCACCTTCTTTACCCAGCCAGGCGATAAAGCCCACACGCGCCAGACCATCTGCCAGGGCGACCAGCGTGGCGAACCAGGCAAAGGTATTCCATGCCGCTTTGTTGCTGGTGATATCGTTCCAGTTGAGTACACCGGTCCACAGCATCAGCACGATAACCAGCAGGGCGGCCATTGCTGGCTCAATCCATGCGGCAGCGAAGATCCACATCATCAGTGCTGAGACCACAAACACCAGCAGCAGGATTTCGTTGCGTGACAGCTTGCCGAGCTTCGCCAGTTCAGCGGTCGCCCAACGTGGCACTTCGTCATTAACCTTCACTTCCGGCGGATAGAGCCAGTAGGCCAGCAGCGGCATGGTGAGAATCAACAGCACGCCGAGCGGCAGGAAGGCGAGGAACCACATACCCCAGGAGATTTCGAAGCCCACCACGCTTTTTACCAGCGCCAGCGCCAGCAGGTTCGGTGCCAGTGCAGAGAGGAACATTGAACTGGTGATACAGGCGGCGGTGATAGCCACCCACATCAGGTAAGAACCAATCTTACGTGCGCTCGGGTCATTCGGTTTTGAACCGTACAGCGGCGGCAGGTTGGCGATGATCGGGTAGATGGTACCGCCGCTGCGCGCGGTGTTAGAAGGCGTAAACGGTGCCAGTAACAGGTCAGCGAAGGTGATGGCGTAACCGAGCGTCAGGCTGCGACGGCCGAGATACTTCACCAGAATCAGCGCCAGGCGGCGTCCGAACTGGGTTTTATCGTAGCCGGCGGCAAACATAAAGGCACCGAAGATCAGCCAGACGGTGGAGTTGCCGAAGCCACTCACTGCCCATTTGAACGACTGCGCGGCGGTTTTGAACTTGGGATCCGCCAGCTCGGCCGGGCTGAACAGCACCCACTGGCTGAACAGCGCTATCACCACCACGCCAGTCAGGCCGATAACGGCACCGGGCAGCGGCTCAAAGATCAGCCCGACAATCACGCCAACGAAGATAGCAAAGAAGTGCCATGCGTAAGGTTCCAGCCCGGCAGGGGTCGGGACCAGCAGCAACAGCACCGCCACAATGATCGGCAGGCACAACATAATCAGGCGATTCTTTTTCCCCGGCGCCGCAGGAGGCACTACGGGGGAGGCACTCTGGGTTGTTTGTGTGTTCATAGTTTTGTCTGCAAGTTAGGAAGAATGCGATTGATTGTCACGAACACACTGTTCTTTTGGTTTCAACATGCGTGCAGCAGATGAGTCGTGACAATTTAAATTTTGTTCTTTGATGAAACTTTGCTTTGCAAATTCGATACGCGAATTATCAATTGAATGCAGCTAAGATGCGATTAATTAAAATATCTCCTTTGATCTAGATCAATAAAAAATATGCACTGTTTTTTAATTTTTATCTTTTGCTTTTTATTTAACTTTCTGTCTGCTGTGGATTAAACGCTACAAACTATCGAAACGCGAAAAATCGAGCAAAATGAGGCGGGTTAGAGGCTTTTATCTTTATGATAGTACTACATTTGTTTTAAATGTAAGGAAAAAGTTGATTTTTGTCAAGTCTTGGTTAAAACTTAGCGGAGCGCCTATTCTGGCAATGAGCATCAAATATCATTTCCAAACGTAAAACTTATATAACTAACATTCTGGGTTATGTAACTAAATAAAATGGTATATTTACGCCATGAAATCGGACCACTTAAATAATTATAAAGCCGCGCCGAACCGCCAAAGAATTGAATACACAATTTCTTAATTCTGGAGTTGCTCATTATGAATAAGCTCACCCCAATCCTTAACCCGCTAACGCTGCCAAAAGGTGCGGTGCTGAAAAACCGTCTGGTGATGGCCCCGATGACCACCTGTACCGGCTATTTTGACGGCGGCGTCACCAGCGATTTGGTCGAGTATTACCGCGTACGTGCGGGCAGTATCGGTACGGTGATTGTCGAATGCTGCTTTATTGATAACCGTGGCCCGGCTTTCCCTGGCGCGTTGGGTATCGACAGCGACAACAAAATTGCCGGGCTGGCGAAAATCGCCCATGCGATCAAATCTGAAGGTTCAAAAGCCATTCTGCAGATCTATCACGGCGGCCGCATGGTGGAACCGGCGCTGATTGGCGGTAAAACCCCTGTTGCACCGAGCGCCATTGCCGCACCGCGTGACGGTGCCACCAAACCGCAAGCGCTGACCGCCGAAGAAGTCGATGTGATGATCACCAAGTTTGGTGATGCGGTAAACCGCGCGATCAAAGCCGGTTTTGACGGTGTTGAGATCCACGGCGCGAACACCTATTTGATCCAGCAGTTCTACTCACCTAACTCCAACCAGCGCGACGACAAATGGGGCGGCAGCCGCGATAACCGCGCGCGCTTCCCAATGGAAGTGCTGGAGATCACCCATAAAATGGCCGATCGCTTTGCGGCGGCTGACTTCATCATCGGTTATCGCTTCTCACCGGAAGAGCTGGAAGTTCCCGGTATCCGTTGGGATGACACGATGTATCTGCTGGAAAAACTGGCGGCGCGCGGTCTGGACTACGTGCACTTCTCCGTCGGGCAGCTGCTGCGGCCATCGATTGTCGATACCAAAGATCCCACGCCCCTGATCACCAAATACCTGGCCGAACGCTCTGCCACGCTGGCGAAAGTGCCAGTGATTGGCGTGGGTGGTGTGGTGAATAAAGAAGATGCCGAGAACGCGCTGGAGCACGGCTTTGATTTGGTGGCGGTCGGTAAAGCCTGCATCGCCTATCCGGACTGGGCCGACCGCATCATCAAAAACGAGCACATGGAGCTCTACATCGACAGCACCAAGCGTGAGGCGCTGACGATTCCAGAACCGCTGTGGCGCTTCTCGCTGGTGGATGCGATGATCCGCGACGTTAGCGATGGCCATCGTAAATACAAAGCCGGGGTTTACCAGGCGAAAGTGGAAGCCGAAGCGCTGAAGCTGAAAATCAATGTGACGCTCGACACCGACCGTATCACCGATATCTCACTGGTGCCGGATCCCAGTCTGGATGTCGACTTTACCAGTACCTTCGAAAGCCTGCGTGAACGCATTCTGGTGGCGAACAGCCCACACGTCGATGCCATCACCGGTGCGACCACGCAGAGTGAGGCGCTGAAAAAAGCGGTGTCCCGCGCACTGACCACGTCAAGCAAAGAGTATGTGATTGAAGAGGGCGGTAACCCGAACGCACCGGTCAATTATGACGTGGTGGTGGTGGGGACTGGCGGTGCCGGTCTGGCGGCGGCGATTCAGGCGCACGATGACGGCGCACGCGTGGTGATCATCGAGAAGATGCCGACCATTGGCGGTAACACCATCAAAGCCTCGGTGGGCATGAACGCCGCCGAAACCCGCTATCAGAAACTGAAAGGCATCGAAGACAGCAAAGAGCTGTTCTACGAAGAGACGCTGAAGGGCGGTAAATTCAAAAACAACCCGGTGCTGCTGCGCGAGTTTGTTGAGCAGGCGCCAGAAGCGATTGAGTGGCTGGCGGCGAAAAATATCGAACTGTGCGACATTACCATCACTGGCGGCATGAGCATCGACCGTACGCACCGCCCGGAAGACCGTTCAGCGGTAGGTGGCTTCCTGATCAGCGGCCTGGTGAAAAACGTCAACCAGCGCGAAATCGAAGTGCTGCTGGAGACCTCCGTTTCAGAAATCCTGGTGGAAAACGGTGCCGTTACCGGCGTCAAAGTGGTGGATGAGTACAATGACAGCCGCATTCTTAATGCGAAAAGCGTGATTGTCGCCACCGGCGGTTTCAGTGCTAACCGCGAGATGGTGGTGAAATATCGCCCGGAACTGGATGGCTTCGTTACCACCAACCACAAAGGTGCCACCGGTAGCGGTATCGCCATGCTGCAAAAAATCGGTGCGGATACCGTGGATATGGGCGAGATCCAGATTCACCCAACGGTTGAGCAGACCACCTCTTATCTGATCTCCGAAGCGATGCGTGGCGGTGGGGCGATTCTGGTCAGCCAGGCGGGCCATCGTTTCTACAACGAGATGGAAACCCGTGACAAAGTCTCTGCTGAGATCATCGCACTGCCAGAGAAAAGCGCATGGATCGTGTTTGATGAGCAGGTGCGTGCCAACAACAAAGCGGCCGACGAGTATATTGCCAAAGGCTTTGTGATTAGCGCACCAACCCCGCACGAGCTGGCGGTGAAACTCAACATGGATCAGGAAGCGCTGCAAACCACACTCGGTCGTTACAACGAGTTCGTGGCGAAGCAGGATGATGAAGACTTCGGTCGTAAGACGGCGCTGCGTCACCCGCTGAATAAAGGTCCGTACTTCGCCATCCGTATCGCTCCCGGGGTGCACCACACTATGGGCGGCGTCACCATCAACACCGATACCGCGGTGCTGGATGCGCAGAAACAGGTGATTCCCGGTGCCTGGGCTGCCGGTGAAGTGGTCGGCGGCATCCACGGTGCGAACCGTATCGGTGGCAACGCGGTAGCGGATATCATCATCTTCGGTATCAAGGCCGGTCACAATGCGGCTAAACTGGCGTTAGGAAACTAATTAACGTTAATTACCCAAAATATTGCGTACCAGAGTAAGGCGTTAGAGTGTGGATTCCGGTGACTGACAACCGTCGGTCACCGGGTGACATGCATAAGGCACTGGCGTGCAACATGGCGGGTAAACGAGGCTCTATGACCGAAGGCGTCTACTCTTACTCCGCTGTCCTGATGGGTTCCCCCATTCTGCTCAAACTGTTCGACGATAATCCCACCTTAGCCCGTCAGGTCTTTCAACTTATCAAGCAGCAGGAAAACCTGTTCACCGTCAATCGTGCCGAATCCGAAGTGATGTCGATCAACCAGGCAGCGGGTTGCCATGCGGTGCGCGTCAGTGAGGCGGTGTTCCGGCTGATCAGCGTGGCACACGCCGTCAGTGTGTCACCCGGCAGCGCTTTTAACTTCACTATCGGTCCGGTGGTCAAACGCTGGAAGATTGGTTTTCAGGGGCGTGCCGTGCCTCCCGCCAATGAGATTGCCGCACTGTTGCCGCTCACCGATCCACATCAGGTGATCCTCAACGAAGAAAAGCGCTCGGTGTTCCTGCAACAGCCGGGCATGGAGATCGATCTCGGGGCCATCGCCAAAGGGTATATCGCGGATGTGGTGCAAACGTTTTTACGCCAGCAGGGCGTGCCGCAGGCGCTGATCAATCTCGGGGGCAATGTGCAGACCCTCGGCGCACCGCCGCATGAGCCACAAGGCTGGAGCATCGGCCTGAAAAAGCCGTTTGGACGCGAGGATGAACTGCTGGGTGTGCTGCAGGTGCAGGGTAAATCGGTGGTGACATCGGGGATTTACGAGCGCTATTTCGAACTGGACGGCAAGTGCTGGCACCATATCTTCGATCCCCACACCGGCTATCCGCTGGATAACGAGTTGCTGAGCGTGACGGTAATTTCCGACCGTTCGCTGGATGGCGACATCTACACCACGCTGCTGTACGGCATGGGCGTCGAGCAGGGGCTGGCTTATCTGGCCGACCAGCCCGATCTGGATGCGGTGTTCGTCACCCGCGATCGGCAAATCATCTGCTCTTCACCGCGCCACTTTCAGTTCCAGCAGCGCGATGTCGACTGGCAGCTGCGTTACTGACAGTATTGCTGCAACAGCGAATGGTATTCCGGCTGTAAACGATAGCGATACACCGGACGGCCGGTGGCGCCGTAATGAATGCTGGTGAACAGAATATTAATCTGCGCCAGCCAGATCAGATATTTACGGCACGACACGCGCGAAATATTCACTTCCGCCGCCAGCTCATCGGTGGAGAACTCATGGCCGGGATGGGCATCAATCCACTGACACAAGGTGCGCAGCGTCTGCGGCGTTAAACCCTTCGGCAGGCGCTTGTTGTCATGCTGCGTGGCCGGGTTACCATGGATCAACAGATCGACATCAGACTGCTGATAGTAGTGCTGATTATCCATCAACGACTTCTTCTGCCGCCAGCTGGTGAGCGCTTCTTCAAAACGCGGGAACTGGAACGGCTTGATCAGATAATCCACCACGCCGTAGTGCAGCGAAGTTTTGATGTTTTCGGCATCGGCAGCGGATGAAATGATGATCACCTCTACCGAACTCTGGGCTTTGCGCAGTTCCGGCAACAGGTCGAGGCCATTCTCTTGCTGCATGTAGATATCCAGCAGCACCAAATCAATCGGGGTGTCGCTGTTGAACAAAATCTCTTTGGCCTGCTTCAGGGTCGAAGCGGTCCCGCAGCAGTGAAAGCCCTGAACCTGACCGATAAACGAGCGGTTCAGCTCAGCGACCATGGCGTCATCATCGACCACTAACACATTGATCATGCGGATTGGTTTCCTCCATCCCAGGGAAGTTGTACTAAAAATTGGGTAAATACGCCGGGTTCTGACTCAACGGTCACGCCGCCACCGAGGTTTTCCGTTTGCTGTTTCAGCAGGAACAGGCCCACACCACGGTTCTCTCCTTTGGTGGAGAACCCTTTATCAAAAATTGTCGCCAGATTGGCCGGCTCAATGCCGGGACCATCGTCACTCACTTCGCACGCCAGCCAGCCGTTCTGATAGTGCAGCATCACGTGGATCTCGCCTTCAGTCTGCTCGCTGAGCGCATCGATGGCGTTCTCCACCAGATTACCGACCACGGTGATCAGGGCCGCCATCTGGTCTTCGTTACCGCTGTCGGGCACAAAGCTGGCATCGCTGATGGTCAGGCGATGACCACAATCCGAGGCGCGATTGATCTTGCTCAGCAGGAAACCGGCAATCACCGGTGACTTGATGCGATCGAGCAAATAGCCAATCTCAGTCTGGTAATTATTGGCGGTTTTCAAAATATACGCTTCCACCTGCGCATAGTTTTTCATGTGCAGCAGGCCGAGGATCACGTGCAGCTTGTTCATGAACTCGTGCGAGCGCTCCCGCAACGCATCGACGTAGTTTACCATGCCCGTCAGACGCTGCATCAGTCGGCTGATTTCGGTCTTGTCCCTGAAAGTACAGACCGCGCCAATAATGCGTCCCTGGCTGCGTACCGGCACCGTATTGCACAACAACAAGCGACCATTCACATTCAGCTCTTCATCACGACGCGCACGGCCGCTGTGCAGCACATCTCGCAGGTGTTGGTTGATCACCGAGGCATCATCAATGCCCTCGTTATCAATCATACCGCTGGACGACGGCTCATTAAGCAGGGTGCGCGCGGCCTGATTCACCAGCGTCACCTGCGCCTGATCGTCCATCGCCACCACGCCCTCTTTGACCGAGTTGAGAATTGCCTGACGCTGCTCAAACAGAGTGGAAATCTCGTAGGGTTCGAGGCCGAACAAGATGCGCTTCAGCACGCGCACCAGCACCAGGGTGCCAATCGCCCCCGCCAGCGTACCAATCAGGATGGTCCAGATAATGCTCCAGCGGCTTTCGTTGATCTGATCGGTCACGGCATCAAGGGAAATACCGATCGCCACCACGCCGATCTGCCGATCCTCCGCGTTATACACCGGAGTAAACACGCGCAGCGCTTTTGCCAGCGAACCTTTGTTCACCGAGACGTTTTCATGGCCGCGCAGGGCAGGCCCAATGTCTTCGCCGATAAAGTGCTTACCGACCAGTTCCGGATTGCGATGAGAATAGCGGATACCGTCCATATTGGTGACGGTAATAAACAGCAGATTGTTGCTCTCTTCCACGGCTTTCGCGATGGGCTGAATATTGGCGTTAGCCACCGGTTGCGTCAGCGCCTGCTGAATCTCCGGCGATCTTGCCAGCGTGCGGGCCACCGCCATGGCTTTATCTTCCAGCTGGGCGCGGGTTGAGGCACCAATCTGGAAGAAATAGAACATGTGCACACTCAGCAGCACCAGCACGATCACCGCGCTGAGCATCAGCGTCACCAGCGTGTTGAGTTTCATGGGCCGCTTGCGCGCGGGGATTGCGGGTTGAGGCGTGGTCATCATCGCTCCCTGAAGAGAAGAGGGCGCTATTATGACGCTTTAATGCAAAAAGGTCGTCATAAATGACGACCTTTGATGGTGATAAGCAGACTGGATGCGGCGTGCAGAGGCCGCATCTTAGGGGGCTGGATTAGCCCTGCTTCACGCGGTTGGCAAAGCTCTTACGCAGCTTCTGCAGTTTCGGTGGAATCACCGCCATGCAGTAGCCGTTACGCTGGCCGGCGCCATCCCAGTAATCCTGATGATAATCTTCTGCCGGATACCACTCTTTCAGCGGCTCGATGGTGGTCACCACTGGCACGTTGAGATCGGCTTGCGCACGCGCAATGGCGGCAATCGCTTCGGCTTCCTGCTCTGGATTCGCCGGGAAGATCGCTGAACGATACTGGGTACCGACGTCGTTGCCCTGACGGTTCAGCTGCGTTGGATCGTGCGTCGCAAAGCTGATATCCAGCAGGTCGCCATATTTCACTTGCTCGGGATCGAAACCGACGCGGATCGCTTCGGCGTGGCCGGTGGCACCGCTGCACACCTGCTCATAGGTTGGGTTCGGGCGCTCCCCGCCGGTATACCCACTTTCGACTGACTCCACGCCAATCACATCTTTGAACACTGCTTCGGTACACCAGAAACAGCCACCGGCGATCACCGCATATTCGGTTGCCATTGTTATTACTCCTGTCAGGTTGAAAGCGTTACTGTGAGGGCGCTCGAAGGCGAATTCAAGCCGCTTAAATTAACATTTCTGGCTTAAAATCATGGTGCTTGTCGAGCACGCTATTGCTCATTACGGTAAAACGTCCTTCGCCAGTGTAGTGCAGCGTCGGCGGAAATTCCGGTTTATCGGCGACATGCGCTTTGACGATTTCGAAAATAAAGAAGCCGTAGTTATTCACCATCGAATCGTCATACAGCTGACACTCAAAGCTGGCGAAGCACTCATCGATCAGCGGCGCATTCACCACTTTTGCCGGTTCTGGCGTGAGGTGAAAGGCATCGAACTTATCGAGGTGATCGCCATGGCAGTTACCAATCGCCACCACGCTATCCACCAAATCCACCGAGGGAATGTTCATCACGCACTGTCCGCTTTGCCGAATCAGCTCATGACTGTAGTTGCCGTTGGCGATCATGCAGCCCACCAGTGACGGCGAGAACTCTAGAATGGTGTGCCAGCCGAGCGTCATGATGTCGTGGTGATCTTCAAATTGCGAACTCAGCAACACCACCGGACCGGGTTCCAGATACTTCCGCGCCTTGCTGACCGGAAAGTCGATTTTATACAGGCGTTGACTCATCATGCGTCTCCTTATTTTTGCAGAGATAGCGTAAGTGTAGATGCCAGGCTTTACTGGACCGGCATTTAACGGCATGGTAGAGCGTCATTTTATCTGGAGCTGGCTAATGGAATCTGCGTCTGTGTCCACATCTCGTCCTGTTTTACATCTGCTGTGCGGTAAAATCGCTGCCGGAAAATCCACGCTGGCACATCAACTGGCCCAACAAACTGGCGCGGTGATTATTAGCGAAGACGCCTGGCTGGCACATTTGTTCGCCGAAGAGATGCAGGATGTTGCGGACTACGTGCGTTGTGCGGGCAAGTTACGCAATGCGATGACGCCGCACCTGATATCGCTGCTGCAGTGCGGTGTGTCAGTGGTGCTGGATTTCCCGGCTAACACCGTAGGCCAACGTCAGTGGATGAAGGCGGTGATCCAGAGTGCTCAGGCGGAGCATCAACTGCACTTTATCGATGTGCCGGATGCGGTGTGCAAAACCCGTTTGCATGCGCGCAACGCAGAAGGTGAGCATGACTTCGCGGCCACCGATGCGCAGTTTGATGTGATCAGCAGCTACTTCGTCGCACCGCATGCGGATGAAGGGTTTAATGTGGTGGTGCACGGTTAAGACTGACGATGACTGGCTGGGTATTTGCGCCAGTCATCTAATATTGGCCCCTCAAAGTTTCCGGCTATTTATTGAGATGATTGATGATTCTTTTGAGGGTGTTGTAGGGGCCTTCAAGCGTGACATCATTGCCATCGTTACTTAAATAAATACGCTGAGATTTGAATCTTCTGTATTTCGCTATCTGCAGCTCATAATAACCTTGCTCAGTTTGCTGGTAATGGTATTTCTCCAGAACTGAATCCAGGTCGCTTTGGCGAATGGGGGTCTTAAATGTAAGCCACGCAATATTAGTAAGCCAAAAGCTTGCTGCAAGCCCGCATAGCATACCGGTAAAGCCGCCGGTGATATTGCCATGAGTTAATTGGGGTAATAGCCATTTGATGACGGCTGAAAAGAATAGGCCGGTGAGAATAAAAAATGTAATTCTGAATCGGTCCTTTTGCCATTGTTTTGCCAAGCTAAGGCGATAAAGCGAATAGTGAAATTTCAATTTTTGACTCCGTTCAAAATGTTAATCCGTTTCTGATTGTAGCGTTATCCGTTGCTGGTTGGCGAATCGCTATACCGCATTTTCCAATATCTGTTTTGCCTGCGTATATTCCCAGGACGTAATTTCAATCTTGTTGCCACTGAGATCGCTGAAGTAAAGCGACATAGAGACATCGTGATCACTGACGGTATAGGCGATTTTTTTGCACTTGAGGATAGATATCAGTTCGAGAAATGCTGATGCCTGCACGGCAAAAGCCATGGTATGGCCTGGGTGCTGGGATTTTCTCAGGAAGAGGGAAAGTGAGGCGCCATTATTCCTGATGACCAGCGGCCCTCCTTGTTCAAACCAGAAGTACAGCGAGCTATCGCGGGTGAAGCCAAGGATTTCCTGATACCAGCGTTCTGCTTTTTCGATATCGTCAACGTAGACGTGAATATGGTCGATTTTGGTTATGTTCATGGTAGGTGCTCCTTAATTGTGCTTTGGAGATGTTTGCTGAAGAATTTGCGAGATACAACTGTTTGAGCACAGCACAACACGGGATTTACCATAATGCTTGGAAGTATTTGTGATAACTATGCCAGCCATCAGCATGAGGCGGATTGGAGAGGGGGGACCGTTATGAGCGTGAAGCAGACAGCCACACTAAGTGTTTAAATAAGCTCCTGGACTATGGTTAACCCATCAGTTAAGTTTGTTTCCGACCTGTCGATCTCTCCCTAACAGGGGCGTTTATTTCTAAAATATGTTAAGGATAATTCATGAGTAATGGAGCACAATCATTTTCTAGTCAATTGCTAATTGCCATAATTTCTATATCTTTAGGATCATTTCTTTTTGCTGGAATTTTAGAAAACTACAAAAAAGACCAAGGTCTTCAAGAGGAACTTATAAAGGATTACTTCAGGCCAATGAGGGAATTACAAAGTTCTTGTTCATCTTCACACAATGAACTTTTTCTAAAGTATGGGGAGTTATCTGGATCTTATCAGCTTATGTCTAATGAGATAGTACATATGACTGTGACCCCTGATTCGAAATTAGGCCAATATTATGAAGCTCTTCCGATGTCTATTATTAAAGCAAACGTGGAGTTAAAAAAGGGAGTTGAAGACCTTGAAATAACGGTAAAGAAATGCAAGACCGATTTATTTCTCAAGTATGAAGAGCTTTCATTAGTTACTGGGTCATATCCTGAATTCATGGAGCTGTCCAAAAAATATACAGATGCGATTAATTCCATCTATTCAGAAAGACAAAAAAAAGCCAAGGAGAATACAAAAAACTTAGACCCTAATCAGTTAATTCCCTTAATGCGGAAGTTTATTGCTATGGACGAATCTATCGACGCAAATAAATCCATGCTTGTCAGTGAAATGGAGAGGATGTCCAAACTAACATCTCAGCATAATTTAATAATGGCAGAGTATGAGGAGTTAATATTCAAAAAAGATTATGATTTATTTCTAAGTCTTCATGATTTGTATGCAATAAAAATCAGTAAAAAGTATTCAGATGGATTTATCAGTTGGGTGTTTTAAAATATGATAACTCATCAACCACCACTCTTACTGTGAAGAAAGCGTAAACCTGTGACGGTCATTAATGTGTTAGGTAATGTCTGCTCCTGGCACGGAGCAGACCTGTAGCTGGGTGAGATCCACTGTGAGCGAACAGCAGACTTTATTGAATCTACTCGATAGATTTCATAACTCCTTTTAGAAACATCAGTAATGTACCAGCCCACCGTCTACAGCATACTGACTGCCAGTAACATAGGATGCGTCATCGGACAGGAGGAAGAGTGCAACCGCAGCGGCTTCTTCTGCTGTGCCTGCGCGACCTAAAGGAACCTGGCTTACCACGAAATCTTCAAACTGCTGACGCGACTCCTCTGGCATAAAGTGCCTGAAATTAGTTTCAATTGGGCCTGGCACTAAAGTGTTGGCGCGAATGCCACGTTCCGCCAGCGCAGATGCCCAGCTTTTGACCATTGCGATAACGGCACCTTTCGTCGCTGCATACAGGCTTGTCATAGCCGCACCTTCGTAAGTTGAAGAGGACGAAGTAACCAGAACGGATGCACCTGAATTAAGTGATTTTGATAGGGCGGCAAGCTGTAGCATCGGGCCGCGCACATTTGCGTTCATCATACGATTAAAAGAATCCGCCGTTACAGATTCCGGAGAACTGACCTCCGCGAAGCCAGCATTGAGCCATAATCCATCAAGTGAACCCCAATCGCTAATAGCTTCCTTTAGCGTATTGATGTCAACTTCGCTTGCAGAGTCACTTTTCAAAATAAGCGATGTTTTAGGCAGCAGAGTACGGGCGCGTTCCAGTCTTTCTTCACCGAGCCCTGTAATAGCTACATCACCACCCTCAGCGATCATGCGCAGCGCGCCTGCCAGTCCCATGCCACTTGTACCACCAGTGATCAGTATACGTTTACCTTGAAACCTGCCCATGCTTAGTCCTTTTTTTGGCGGAGGAATGAGCATTTACCTTACGTAAACAAAACACTGTTCGTCATCCATTTCATTACGCAACTAAGGCATTGCTGATTGAACTACAGCTTCTGGTACGGAATGGACCCACTGGCGAGATGTCAGGTCGGCTTTCAGCGTGAAGCAGATCTTGCCTTTCCGGCGCGAACAGCGTCGAAATTTGCAGGCGCCTAATATGACCTCACTAAATAAGGTGACAGAAAATCCTCCACTTCGTGTTTGTCGATACCTGGCGTATAGCTGATACCTGCATTCTTTAAAATATTGAGTGCTTCCCGTCTGTTTCCTTGATGTGGGGCTTCTGTCGCAACAATATCAATGGCCGAGGATGTGCTTAGCCTTCATAAACACTGTTACCAGTTGAAGTATGCCCAGCGTTCCGCTTCACCCGGTGTCATCCCGACCACGATTTTGAGGGCGTTGAGTAACAGATCGATTTGCACGGGATCAGAGGCCTTCTGCACTTCAGTGATCAATTGCAAAATCACGGCGCCGTTGGTGACTCTCACGCCACGTTGGGTGATTTCACCTGCGGCTGCTTCAATCACAACGGTTTCAGCAGTGGCTTTGTCGCGAAGCGCATCTAAGTGAAGGAAAGACTTCGCGCTATTGGTTGACTGTTGTGCGCTCTGATACATGATTTTATCCCTTATGTCCGCTACTCAAACGTCATTATGGTCAGGCTGTAACGTATAAAAATCGCAATCTATTAGTAGAGTGCGGATTTTGTACATGGTGGAATTTCGACTGATATCGAAACCGCATATGAAATAAATTTAGCGCATTTTGTCAAAATTGGGAGGGCGGTGATCACCAAAAACCGTTCTGGCATCGTCCATAAATCTTATTAGACCAATTTATGCTCAAAGGCATCTTCGATGTTTGCGGTTTTATGCGGGGATGGTTTACGTGGAGTGTGTTATCAGCTTGTGCCTGATAACTCAGTTGCTTCGCCAGTGGTGTAGCGAAAGACTGATTCTGGCAAATCATTTTGAGAGTGTCGTCCCTGACAGTGTCTCCGGCCGGTATACACTCACGTGTAACCGATGAGGTTATCCGCTTCGTCGTCTTCCGGCCGGAACCGGATTACGTCCTTTGGCTTCAGTTCATCTATCGTTAATTCAATTCATTATTCAGGCTAACTAAGGTTTGCAAATAAGGTGTTTGCTCCTCGGCGACTGAAGATGACTCAAAGCTCATTAACCAGTTTCTGGCTTTAGCGATTTGAGTCAAGCGGTCAATATTATTCTCTGATTTAGACATCAAACCAAGCTGTGAAAAAAGGTTCGCAACACTGATTTCCTTTCGACATAAAGCAAGGCTTAATGCGGCTTCACCAATGATAATATGGCTTTTTTCATGATCTTGAAATAACACTGAAAATCCTCCATCAGATCGAATTAATGACAACCTCAATTTAAATTTAGAAGCTATTTTCAATATTGCATTACGACTCGTCTTAATAATGTCATGGTGTGGATTCTCATGATCAATAAAAGCGAAGCCTTTAAATATTCAATCTTGCGTATCTATCATGCGGAACGGGGGTTGTTCATTTTTAATACAGCGTGAGGCACGGGCTTTAATGATTTTATAAAAAATGGATTATTTATGTGGGAAAAGTGCCTGTTCATCAAAAGGTTAACACACCCTTTCACAGGCTATTCGAATAATTTTTGTTCGCTTCCGGTTGAGAATCATTTAGCTATCCAATGACATCGGCTTTTCTCCGCCCGGCGGCAAACCAAACACTCCTCGCACCCAATTAAGAAACGCGCCATAAGGCCTGCCCAAACACAGCATCATCAACGCAGCACCGAGCGTCCCACGCACCAGTCCACTGCCTGATGCACCGCTAAAAGCAATGATTGCTGCATAGATCGGCACCTGAAAACTCACCAGCGCGATACTGTCCCACAGCAGTTTCGAAATCCGGCCCGATCCCGCACGCTGCATCACCCAATCGCGCCACAAGCCGTAAGGACGGGCAACCGGCACCATCAAAACAGCACCAATCAAACGGGCATGCAGAACTTGATCCCACGCCATGCCGGCGATCCATCGTTCATTAATGATGCCCGTCGTGGTGAAAAATAAAATCAGTGCAGTGGTATCCGCCATAAAGGCCGTTCGGCGCATGCTCTGGTCTTGAGGTTGAGGCAAAGTGCATTTCCTATATGAAGTCGTGAGAAAAACAGTCGTTCAACTTTGTAGCGAACCCTCATTTCACCCTAGCCCAAAACCACCGCAGCACATCCATCTCACCGTTAAAACCCGCCAAAACTAAATCTCCTTTCCTGCCAACTGCTTTGCACCATCCCGAAGGATCCCGCTTGATCAAACAACCCGATCAGTAATACTGTATTTATATACAGTATATTTTCGAAGGCCATCATTATGGTGTTTTATCAACCGGCGGAACTCCGCGCCATCCTCAGTTTGCCCTTGTTTATCAGTCGTGTGCCGTGCGGTTTTCCGTCACCGGCGCAGGATTACGTTGAGCAGCGTATTGACCTCAATGATCTCTGCGTCACGCATCCCAGCGCCACTTACTTCATCAAAGTCAGCGGTGACTCGATGATTGAGGGCGGAATCAGTGATGGCGATATGCTGATCGTCGATAGTGCTGTAGAACCCGAGCAGGGTGATGTGGTGGTGGCTGCTATCGCGGGGGAATTCACGGTGAAGCAGCTGATGCTGAAGCCTTGCTTGCATCTCAAACCGATGAATGCGGCGCACGCCATCATTCCCATTCCCGACCCGGATCAGTTTGAGATTTTCGGTGTCGTTAAACATGTCATCAAAACGCTGAGACGGTAATGTTTGCGCTGGTGGATGTGAATTCATTCTATGCCTCGTGTGAGACGGTGTTCAGGCCGGACCTCAAAGGCAAGCCGGTGATTGTGTTAAGCAACAACGATGGCTGCGTCATCGCGCGTTCGGCCGAGGCAAAGAAGCTGGATATCGGCATGGGCGGCCCCTATTTCAAAATCAAAGATGTGTTGCGTCGCCATAACGTGCATGTGTTCAGCTCTAACTATGCGCTTTACGCCGACATGAGTCTGCGCGTGATGACAATACTGGAAGAGATGGCGCCCGCCGTTGAGATCTACTCCATCGATGAGGCGTTTATGAATCTGACGGGCGTGCGGAATTGCCGCGTGCTGGAAGAGTTCGGACGGGAAATCCAGCAGCGGGTGAAACGCGAAACGCATCTGGCGGTAGGGGTGGGGATTGCGCCCACCAAAACCCTCGCCAAGCTGGCTAACCATGCCGCTAAGAAATGGAGCAAAACCGGCGGCGTGCTGGATCTCTCCAACCTTGAGCGGCAAAAGAAGTTAATGGCGTTAGTCGATGTGGCGGATGTGTGGGGCGTAGGGCGTCGTATCAGTAAGAAGCTGAATGCCATGGGCATCAATACCGCGCTGGATTTGTCGGAGCAGAGCACCTGGGTGATCCGCAAGCATTTCAATGTGGTGCTGGAGCGCACCGTGCGCGAGTTGCGCGGTGAGCCCTGTCTCGAACTGGAAGAGTTTGCGCCCGTGAAGCAGCAGATTGTCTGCTCACGCTCGTTTGCGGGACGTATCACGGAGTACGCCGATATGCGTGAAGCGGTGTGCAACTATGCCGTGCGCGCCGCCGAAAAGTTGCGTGGCGAACGGCAGTATTGTCGACAGATCGGCGTGTTTATTCGCACCAGCCCGCATGCGGAGGGTGAAATCTTTTACGGTAATCAGGCGATCATTAAAGTACTAACGCCCACCAATGACAGCCGCGATATTATCCGCGTGGCCACCGAGGCGCTGGATCGCATCTGGCGGGAAGGGTGCCGCTATATGAAAGCGGGGGTAATGTTAGGTGACTTCTTCAGTCAGGGTGTGGCGCAGCTCAATTTGTTTGATGACATCCAGCCGCAGGCGAATAGCGAAACGCTGATGCGGGTGATCGATGGCATTAATCAAAGCGGGAAAGGGAAGCTATGGTTCGCCGGACAAGGAATCCAGAAATCCTGGGCGATGAAGCGTGAGATGTTATCACCGGCGTATACCACCCGATACGCAGATCTCCCGGTGGCGAAGTAAATAGCGGATTAGCGCATAACATGAGCCGCCACTTTTTACCGGGCGTTAGGAAATGGCTGAATATTCCCGTAAACCGTCACGATAAGCCGACAAAATGCCAATCCATGCCATACTTGGCAAGGCCGATTTTTCACGATGTCGTGGGGGAAAAGAGATGCGTTCAGTGGTGATTAGCGCAGTTGTCGCAATAGCGGGTGGGGTGTGTGGTGCCTTACTCAGCCAAAATGAAACCCTCTTTGCCCCGAAAGTGAGTGCCCCAGCTTCCGATCCCGCCATCAACTGGACCACGCCCGCTATTGCCGGTTACGGCAAAGTGCACTATGACGCCAGCAGCGCATTTCAGCCCAGCAGTGCGTTGAGTAACAAAGTGGTCTTCAAAGTCAGTCGTGGCGCGGAAGAGCGCAGTCAGGTTAATCCGGCGCTGGAGCATGTGGCACAAGTGGTGAATACCTATGTGGCGGCCGGTGTGCCGGTACAGCAGCTAAAATTTGTGGTGGCGGTGAATGGCGAAGCGACGCCCGCGATGCTGGAAAACACCCGCTTTCGACAGCTGTTTGGTGTGGATAATCCTAACCTTGCGCTGATATCGGCGCTGGAGCAGCAGGGCGTTAAAGTCACGGTGTGCGATCAGGCGCTTGCATGGCATCACTACGAACCTCAATGGATTGCAGATTCAGTGATCCATACACCTTCCGCACTCACCACGATGACCACGCTGCAAAATCGGGGGTACGCTTTACTGAGTATGTGAGTTTGTGGCTTTGCTGGCCCCTGCAAGAACCTCAACGCCATGATTGCTGCTTCTGCTAAATGACTCTTCGATCAAAAACAACTCGAAACCGTGCTGGAAGTCTGCCAACACACCACAACATTATCTGAAGCGGGCCGACATTTATTTGCGGTCTCGCGGCAGCATAAAAAACAGCCAAATGATGCCGATCGCTTACGTAAATACCTTATGCGCTTTGGGTTGAGTTGGGAAAATATCCAGAAAAAATGAAAGCTATCATTTGAGGCGCTGAGCGGGAAATTCATATGGGATGGCTTTGCATTACTGGAATCTTAAAAGCACGCTGCGCTTTTAATTGCCACCATACCAGATGAATGTCTTCGCTTGGCCTTTGCGTTCGGTTTAATTAAAACATTAATTAAATCAATGGCAATACAATCCAGGAATAGACTGTTTTTTCTTCAAGGCGCTGTAAATTACGCGGCGATTTTGCTTTAATTAACTGACGAAGCAAGATGAGAGGACAGCATGACAAAAGCCTATATAACAAAATATGCATTAACCCGGGGCATTTACATCGCAGAAGGCGAACTCAAAAACGATGGCGAGGTATTTGTACAGCGTCGCGATCGTGAGTACAACTTTGAGCAGTTCTTTAAGAAAAAAGAGTTTCAGTTAACCGAAGAAGAAGCCCTGGCGCGTGCGGATAAAATGCGTGCGGCGCAACTTAAAAAGCTGGCGAAGGAATATCAAAAACTGAGTGAGCTGGAATTCACGATTAAAGAGTGAACGTAAGTCAGTGGATGTTCGTCAATTGACTGATAACTCGTGGGTCTGTTTGTTTGATGGGTAACTGAAAGAAATGCGTTAAGATTTCGAAAAAATAATGAAACCCCATTTTATATTACGACCCAAGCCCTGGAAACGCCGCCTTCAGGCGGCGTTTTTAATTGTCCGATCGCACGAATATTGCGCGCTATTGCTGAAAAATAGTATGGGTGTGTAAGAATAGCGAAGCGGCGAGAGGTATTGCCGATTATGTTAATTCGCAGACTTAGGTTACTGTAATATTACGGACCAATAATAAGCAGAGGTTCGCGTGCGCGAAAACGAGATCGATATCAATTATTACGCCACCGAAATCCGGAAATTAGCAGCAGCACATCAGGCCGGAGAAACGCTGAGTGATGTAAAGGCCAGGGTGGATAGCCTTATTCAGCGAATGAAGGAGAGTCTTGGTAGTGATAAAGCCTGGCAGGCGAAGAATTGGGAGGCACTGTTGGATCAGTTGAATATCTATTTGACCAACAAGGTCGATCCAAAGTGGATGACCGTGATCTCCCATGCGAAATTTCGTATTAAAAGCCGCAGACAGACAGCCATCTATTCACGAAAACACTTCAAACAATAAGGCATTTGCCGCCCGGTCGGGCGGCAAATAAGTTATCCAAGCCAATGATGGATGGTGAGGTTAATCGCGCCGCCGCCGACAATCAGCCAGATAAATAACATCAACCCTAACAGCAGCGGACGAAGACCGGCTCGTTTCAGCTGACTGATATGGGTGGTAAGACCCAGTGCGGCCATCGCCATGGCGAGCAGCACGTTATCCAGCTGATTAATGACCGCAATCGCCGAGGCGGGAATCAGATGCGCTGAGTTAAACAGCGCCACCAGAATGAACGCCAGTGCAAACCATGGGAAAGTAATACGCTGTTTTTCCCCGCTGGTGGCCGGTGCGCTGCGGCGTACCATCACCCCGATCACCACCAGGAACGGTGCCAGCATCATTACGCGCAGCATTTTGGCGATCACCGCCGCATTTTCTGTTTCCGGGCTGATAGCATGTCCGGCCGCCACGACCTGCGCCACTTCATGCATGGTCGAACCGGTGTAAATACCAAATTCACTCAGGCTCAGGCCCGGCAGTAATGGCGAAACGCTATGCCAAATCAGCGGGTAAAGGAAAATCGCCAGTGTACCGAAGATCACCACAGTCGCGACCGCCACCGCCACTTTGGACGATTCGGCTTTAATCACCGGTTCAGTCGCCAATACGGCGGCGGCACCGCAAATACTGCTACCTGCACCAATCAACCACGCGGTTTCACGATCCAGTTTCAGGATTTTACGTCCCAGCCAGCAGGCGAGGGTAAAGGTGCTGGTCAGCATCAGTACATCAATCACCACACCGCTGACGCCGACATCCAGCACCTGCTGGAAGGTGAGACGGAAGCCATAAAGGATAATGCCGAGACGCAGCAGTTTCTGTTTGGCAAACTGTACGCCCGCGTCGCAGTGACCGTGCACCGTCGGGTAGAGCGTGTTGCCGAGAATGATCCCGCCGATGATGGCCAGCGTCAGGGCGCCTAACCCCAGCTGCGCGACCGACGGCAGATTACCGAGCCATGCCGTTGCCAGCGCAATGACCGCCGTAAGCAGCAAACCGGGCGCGAAATGCGCCATGCCCTGTGAGTGTTTGTGTAGAGAGATATCAGCCATAACGCCTCCTGTGTTGCCGTTATGATGCGGAGAGATGGCTTGAAAGAAAAACTGATTATATCGTTAGAACAAATCTGAATAAGTGGTAAAGACGGGGATGAACGCAGATAAAGGCGGAGAGGGCGCGGCGAAATCGATGTTCGCGGCGCCTTATCGGGTTAGATCACCATACCCAAAATTTGCAGCGTGCTGCGCTGCGAGGCGGTGACGAACGGGATGTCTTTGATGTGCTGCATGCCAAAGGCTTCCCAAAACTTACGTGCACGCACGTTTTCAGCCATCACTTCCAGCCACATGTAACCTTCCTGCTTCTCACGGGCTTCATTGATGATGCTTTGGAACATGATTTTGCCGAAGTTCTTACCGGTCTGATCGGGATTCAGGTAGAGCTTATTCAACATGGCGCCCGTCATGCCGGAATCAGGAACCGGTGTATTCCAGGTGACCTTGGCAAAACCTACCGGGTGATCGGTCTCGGCGATCAGCCAGCTCTCGTTTTCTGCCGCGAGGCTGCTCTGCAGCACCGTCAGGCCATATTCTTTATCGATAAACGCATCCATTTCGTCGGTTGAAACCCACATATGTTTGAAATGCGCGCTGTAGGTCATGCGTCCCAGCTGATGAAGCAGTTCCGCGTCCTCGGCCTGAGCCTTGCGTATGGTGAAATTCATGTAAGATGTCCTGTTATCCGTCCCTATTGATGGTCGTGCAGCCAAACGTTCCATCGCTGACTTTTCAGCAGGGTACTTTAACAGGGAGAGACGGTTCCGACACATGCTAAGTGTGGAATCAGAATAGTGATGCGCCCTCCGACTGGAGAGCGCAGGGATGCGTAAGGCATCAGAACAAATAACGGGCTCCCAGAACAAACTGGTTTTCCACCAGATGTGCTTTCATTTGCTCATCTTTAAGGCCACGAGCGTTCCCGAACGTATTGTATCCGCTCTCTATTTTGCCCATATCCACATAACGGTAGCCAAGGTCCAGGCTCACCTGCTCAATCGGCGTGTAGCTAATACCGGCGCCGACACTGTAGGTCAGGTTGTTTTGCGTGGTTGAAGCATACTGACGAGAGGAGTTACCTTGCCAACCGCCTGCTTTGATTTTACTGACGCCGACGCCTGCGGTGCCGTACAACGCAACGTTATAGCCGATTTGATAGTCACGATACACGTTCAGCATCAAGCGCTGGACATCGGTTTGCAGATGGTTATAGCTGGAAGTGAAAGCCGATGAACCACTGGTGAATTCGGATTTCTGACCAAAGGTATATTCGCCTTCCGTGCGCCAGCCATTGCCCCATTGATAACCGGCTGCAAGCGCTGCCGCGCCGTTATGTGCCTTTTCATTGCCTGCAACAAATTGCCCCACGCCAGGACGTGCGCTGGTATCCATCTCTTTGGCACGTTGTTCACTTTGCAGATATTTTGCAGAGGTGTAATAGCCCTCACTGGTTTCGGCTGCAACAGCGCTGCCAGCAGCAAACAGCATTGGCATAGCAAAGATTAACGCATTAAGTTTCATATGATTCCGTTCTCATTCTTTATCAGGTAGAGAACGCATCATAAGAAAGGCCAATCACGAGAAAAATTCGGTTGAATACTTAGGCAACCTGGTAGAGTTACGTAAGGGAGCTAAGAGCCTAAACGCAAGGTTTCAGCGCGCCTGGCGGTCTCATAAACGTATTGCAGCATCGGCTCTAAATCGGCATCCGGCCCGGAGCTGATAATTTTGCCACGCAGCCACTCAATTTCGCTGGTGATGTCGGGATGGAAAATGGTGTTGTTCTGCGCGTTACGCAGCCATTTCAGCAGAAAGTTATTCTTGCCACGCACGCCGGCGGGTTTGCGCGTTTTTGCATTGATCTTCAGCGCCACCAGGATGCAGTAATAGAAATGCACGCGCTGACTGTAGCTCTGGGGGATCATAGGCTGTTACCCGCCATGACATCGCAAAAGTGTGAACCTGATCGGATTTTCATCGTCCTGAATGCCTGCCTGAAAGCGCCATTTGGCGCAGATATGGGCCTTTATCGGCCTTTTTTCCGCCTTGAATCGCGCGGTAACCGCACCATAAGCCAATCGGCGGCGCGGATGCAAGTAAGGAAAATCTGGTAAATGAGGCGTCACCAGGTAAAGAGGGCGGGCAAAATTTAAGGTCTTAAAAAAGCGAAGCGTTATAAAAGGAAAGGGGGCGATTTTTTGCCGTTGCAAAGACCTGAAACAGACACTTTTCTCATGCATTAACCCACTGTGCCTGGCAAAACTGTGATCTCCGTCTAGACTTAATGCTGATGATGTTCGCAGTCAGGTTGCTGTGTTGGCTATAAAGTTGTGCGTTTGTGGAGAGTTACCTATCGCAGTCCCCCGTTTTTGGCTCAATCTCCTCGCCTCAGTCCAGACATCCGACTGAAAACACTCAGCCTGACTTCGAACATCCTGTTAAAGCCTAATGAACAGGAGGAGACGTGACCCCTGCGGTTAATCAGAACAGCACCTTGCCGTCATTAAGTGGCGGTCTTTATGCCTTCTTTTTTGATGTCGACGGCACGCTAGCGACCATTCAGTCGCAACCCGAGTCGGTTTCCATCCCCGCATCGGTGCGCCAGCATCTGCAACAAATCTCCAATCTGAGTCATGGCGCCCTGGCGCTGGTATCGGGCCGTCCGATTGCGCAACTGGATGCACTGGTTGCGCCACTGGAAGCGCCCGCTGCGGGCGTGCATGGTGCGGAACGCCGTGACGCCAGTGGGCACGTGCACCGGCATTCGCTGCCTGGCGACATTGCGCAAACGCTGCAAACCGAACTGCAGCAAACACTCGACCAATGGCCAGGCACCCTGCTGGAAGTGAAAGGCATGGCGTTTGCGCTGCACTATCGCAACGCGCCCGAGTACGAAAAATCCATCATGCAACTGGCGGAAGACGCCGTGACGCGCTTTCCTGCGCTGGCACTACAGCCGGGCAAGTGTGTGGTGGAGCTAAAACCGCAGGGCATCGATAAAGGTGCTGCGGTACGTGAATTTATGCAAGAAGCCCCCTTTATTGGCCGCATTCCGGTCTTCGTGGGTGACGATCTGACCGATGAAAAAGGATTTCTCGCCGTTAACGCCATGCAGGGCATTTCAGTCAAGGTCGGAGAAGGCGCCAGCCATGCGCGCTACCGTCTCGACAGCGTTGATGCGGTATGGCACTGGCTGGCGCAACTATTATTACAACTAGAACATGACATCGTCGGTAAGGAGTCAAGGTTATGAGTCGTTTAGTCGTGGTATCTAACCGTATCGCCATTCCGGATGGAGGCAAAGCCAGCGCGGGGGGTCTTGCGGTGGGCATTTTGGACGCGTTACGCACCACCGGAGGCTTGTGGTTTGGCTGGAACGGAGAAATCAGTGAATTCTCTGGCGAGGAAGAGGATGAGCCACTTTCGCAGATTGAACAGGATGGCATTACTTATGCCTCACTGCCGCTCAATCAGAACGATTATGATCAGTACTACTGCCAGTTCTCTAATACCGTTATCTGGCCGGCTTTCCACTATCGTCTGGATTTAGTGCAGTATCAGCGCGAAGCATGGGATGGCTATTGCCGTGTGAACACCTTGCTGGCCCAGCGCCTGAAGCCGCTGCTGCAACCTGACGATGTGTTGTGGATCCATGATTACCATCTGCTGCCGTTTGCGGCCGAGTTGCGCAAACTGGGCGTCAACAATCGTATCGGCTTCTTCCTGCACATTCCGTTCCCGACGCCGGAGATCTTCAATGCTCTGCCACCGCATCAGACACTGCTGGAGATGCTGTGCGATTACGACCTGCTGGGATTCCAGACCGAGTCCGATCGCGTAGCCTTCCTCGATAGCCTCAGCCAGTTGACGCAGTTGCAGAATAAAGGCGAGAAGAAACACCGTGCCTTTGGCAATACCTTTATGACGGAGGTGTATCCGATTGGTATTGAGCCGGATAGCATCAAAGAGATGGCCGAAGGACATCTGCCACCGAAAATGGCGGCGATGAAACGTGAGCTGGGCGATGTACAAAATATTATTGCCAGCGAGCGGCTCGATTATTCAAAAGGATTGCCGGAACGCTTTCTGGCTTATGAGGCACTGCTGGAGAATTTCCCGCAGCATCGCGGCAATATCCGTTATTCACAAATCGCGCCGACGTCCCGTGGCGATGTGCAGGCTTATCAGGATATTCGCCATCAATTAGAGACGGAAGCGGGGCGTATTAATGGCAAGTACGGCACGCTCGGCTGGACACCGCTCTATTATCTGAACCAGCACTTTGATCGCCGCCTATTGATGAAAATCTTCCGCTTAACCGATGTGGGTCTGGTCACGCCACTGCGTGACGGCATGAACCTGGTGGCGAAAGAGTATGTTGCCGCGCAGGACCCGGACGATCCGGGCGTGCTGGTGTTGTCACGCTTTGCTGGGGCAGCGAACGAACTGACATCGGCATTGATCGTGAATCCTTACGATCGTGATGAAGTGGCTGCCGCACTCGACAGGGCACTCACCATGCCGCGCACCGAGCGCATCTCGCGCTACAACGACATGATGGCGGTGTTGCGCAAGCAGGATATTACGCAATGGCGTGAGAGCTTCCTGCGTGATTTAAATGCATTACCTGCGCGCAGCGCCGATCATGGTATCGCCAATAAAGTCGCGACCTTCCCGAAACTCGCCTAAATCTGCTTTCCGGTGCGCAATGCTGCGCACCGTTTTCACTGCCCATCTTAAACCTGCGAAATCGTTTTCATTTCCTTAAGAAGTAACTGCCTGACACGGCAGCTAAAATCGCACGTTTTGGTTAAAAAGAGTGCAATCGAACGTGAAAAAAGCTTTTTTTTCATGTCGGCTCTAAAGGTTTGGTTGGTCAGGCCGATAGTTATCTCAAATCAATGCGTCAAATCCCCAATTCATTCATATAACTAATGTAACGCACTGTTACATCCACTGCCGTTCGCTAAACACTCCCTACAAAGCCCTAACAGTTCCCAGGCGCGCTGCGTCCAGTCTTCACGCTTATCTATCATCATGGTGGTAGTGCATTTCAGCAATATTCCCTGTAAGTGATTAATTTAGAAGCAAATAGTTTTTACCAAAATCAGCATATTATGCTGCCTTTATGATTTTAAGTGGCTGCATATCGCCATTTAAAACCAACTAAACAGATAAAAGATCGCGTTGTCATGACAATCGACCACACAGGCTAAAAAGGGGCTTTTTAGAGTGAAATATTAGCGAAATAATTCAAATTCGCTCAAAAAACGTACAACAGAAAAGCAATTCTGAAGCTTCCAGGAAAAAATTTGCCTTAAAAGTGTGACGTAGATCACACTTTATCTAAAATTTCGCACCACTCACGTTGTATGTAGAAATCAGACGATATAGATTTGCGTTGTTTTCGGATTAGTCTTAAAAAACTGTAAGCAGACGTCACGGAAGATGGTTACAACTCAAGAAAAGATTGGCCTGGAGTTTTGACTACTACTGATCAGTGTCCCGGCGGGAAGTGAAACAGTTCAGTACACGTTGGCTTTGCCTGATTATTTTTTGCCATCTTTAGATTTACCAACCAGCAACCCGAACCATAGAACTTTTAATTCTGTGGCCGTATATGTGTCGCGTCTATCAGGATGGAAAAAAATGGGTACATCAGAATTACTAAAACATATATATGACATCAATCTGTCATATTTGCTTCTTGCTCAGCGTTTAATTAACCAGGAAAAAGCTTCAGCAATGTTTCGTTTAGGCATCGATGAATCGATGGCAGATGCATTGTCGCAATTAACCTTGCCTGAGATGGTAAAATTAGCGGAAACCAATCAACTGGTTTGCCAGTTCCGTTTTACCGATCACAACCATATTAATCGTTTGACTCAAGAATCACGCGTGGATGACCTGCAGCAAATCCACACCGGCATTTTATTATCCAGCCGTTTACTGCGGAACGCGTCAAAAGATGATGCTTCTGCGAAGAAGAGGGCGGTTTAATGACCGAGAAAAGTATTGTTCAGGAAGCGCGCGATATTCAGCTGGCCATGGAGCTGATTACGTTGGGCGCACGACTGCAAATGCTGGAAAGCGAAACCCAGCTGAGCCGTGGTCGCCTGATTAAACTGTATAAAGAGCTGCGTGGTGCACCACCACCGAAAGGCATGCTGCCATTCTCAACCGATTGGTTCATGACCTGGGAACAAAATATTCACTCATCGATGTTCTGTAATGCCTGGCAGTTCCTGTTGAAAACCGGGCTGAGCAATGGTGTTGAAGCGGTCATCAAAGCGTATCGCTTGTATCTTGAGCAGTGTCCGCAATCGGACGAGGGCCCGCTGTTGGCGCTGACGCGTGCATGGACCCTGGTGCGATTCGTTGAAAGCGGCATGCTGGAATTGTCTGACTGTAAATGCTGTGGCGGGAGCTTTATTAATCACGCTCATCAGCCCGTTGGCAGCTTTGTTTGCAGCCTGTGCCAGCCGCCATCACGTGCCGTAAAAAGACGTAAACTTTCTGCAGATTCTGCCGATACCTTTCCACAACTGCTGGATGAACAGGTTAAACGCGCCGTTTAAGTTTGTTCGCATCGTGGAAAACATCCAGCAGCGGCTTAGTCCGCTGCTTTTTTTTGCCCACGATTTACGAATAACACCTGCGGCTCTCTGGCTTAACTTCTACCAACACGTTACGGACGTAAGGATTTTTTGTGCTGATTATTCTGGGTTATATCGTGGTCGTCGGCTCCGTGTTGGGCGGCTATATGATGGTCGGTGGCCATCTGGGGGCGCTTTATCAACCTGCCGAGCTGATTATTATCGGCGGTGCCGGTATTGGTGCCTTTTTAGTGGGCAACAATGGCAAGTCGATCAAGAAAACATTAAAAGCCTTGCCAATGTTAATGCGCGGCTCGAAATATAACAAAGCTGTATACATGGATTTAATGGCACTGCTGTATCGCCTGATGGCGAAATCACGTCAGCAAGGCATGCTTTCATTAGAACGTGACATTGAAGATCCCAGCCAGAGCGAAATTTTTGCTAACTATCCGCGTATTTTGTCCGATAAACAGTTGGTGGATTTTATTACCGACTATTTGCGATTGATGGTGAGCGGAAATATGAATGCGTTTGAAATTGAAGCGCTGATGGACGAAGAGATCGAGACCTACGAGCACGAGTGTGAAGTGCCGGCGCAAAGTATATCGGCCATGGGCGATGGCTTACCTGCCTTCGGTATCGTAGCGGCGGTGATGGGCGTGGTACATGCACTGGCCTCAGCCGATCGCCCGGCAGCAGAGTTGGGCGCGCTGGTCGCACACGCCATGGTGGGAACCTTCCTTGGTATCTTGCTGGCTTATGGCTTTATCTCGCCGCTGGCGTCAGTGCTGCGTCAGAAGTGTGCTGAAACTACCAAAATGATGCAGTGCGTCAAGGTGACCTTGCTCTCCAGTCTGAATGGTTACGCACCGCAGATCGCCGTGGAGTTTGGGCGTAAAACCCTGTATTCCGCTGAGCGTCCGTCGTTCTCCGAGCTGGAAGAACATGTGCGTAACGCGAAAAATCCTGCGAAACAAACCTCGGATCAGAACTCATGAAGGCAGGCAATCGCCCCATTGTGCTGGTTAAAAAGCGCAAACATAAAGGTCATCATGGCAGTCACGGCTCGTGGAAGATTGCCTATGCCGACTTTATGACGGCGATGATGGCGTTCTTTATGGTGATGTGGCTGCTCTCAATTTCCAGCCCGAAAGAGTTGATTCAGATTGCAGAATACTTTCGTACACCGCTGAAAGTCGCGCTGACCGGTGGCCAGCGCAGCAGCGACAGCGAAAGCCCGATTCCCGGTGGCGGTGATGATCCAACACGTAAAGACGGCGAAGTGAAGAAAGTGGTCGATATGGATGCGCAGAAGAAAAAGCTGGAGGAGATTCGTCTGAATCGTCTGCGCGAAAAGCTGGACCAGTTGATTGAAGCCGATCCGCGTCTGAAAGCACTGCGTCCGCATCTAATCATCAACATGGTGGAAGAGGGGCTGCGCATTCAGATTATTGATAGCCAGAACCGCCCAATGTTCAAAACCGGTAGCGCAGAAGTGGAGCCGTACATGCGTGACATCCTGCGCGCCATTGCGCCGGTTCTGAATGATATTCCGAACAAAATCAGCCTGGCTGGCCATACGGATGACTTCCAGTATGCGACGGGCGATCGCGGCTACAGTAACTGGGAACTCTCAGCCGACCGTGCCAATGCCTCACGCCGTGAACTGGTGATTGGCGGGCTGGATGGGGGCAAAATGCTGCGCGTGGTGGGCATGGCTGACACCATGAAGTTAAAGAATCGTGGTTCGAACGATGCTGTAAACCGTCGTATCAGTCTGCTGGTGTTGAACCATGACACCCAGGCTGCGATAGAGAAAGAGAACTCTGAGAGCGATGCCGCGCAGATAACTGACCCGGCACAAATTATTCCCGACATTACCGCACCGACCGGTCCCGCTGCATCTGCTGCACCCGCAAGTTCTACCGCTACTCCGGCTTCGCCGGCCAGTGCGGTGGCGCCTGCACCAGCAGCGCAGCCAGCGGCAGGCGCGGTGACACCAGACCAACCCTCACAGCCGAGGTGATCCCGTGAGCATGGACATCAGCGATTTTTACCAGACGTTTTTCGATGAAGCCGATGAGCTGTTAGCGGATATGGAGCAACACCTGTTGGGATTGGATCCCCAGGAGCCCGATTCCGAGCAGTTGAATGCCATCTTCCGCGCCGCCCACTCCATTAAGGGCGGAGCCGGTACGTTTGGCTTTACGGTTTTACAGGAAACCACCCACATCCTGGAAAACATTCTGGATGGTGCGCGCCGCGGCGAAATGCAGCTTAGCACCGACATCATCAACCTGTTTTTGGAAACCAAAGATATTATGCAAGAACAGCTCGATGCCTATAAAACGGCGCAGGAACCCAACGCAGAAAACTTCAAATATATCTGCGAAGCACTGCGTCAGCTGGCGCTGGAAGCCAAAGGAATCGCACCCGAGCCGGCGAAAGTGGCTGACGTGGTAGAGATCGCCGCCGCCCCAGCATCAGCAGCGGGTTTACGCCTGCAACTAATCGATTTGAAAGAGAAAGAGCCGGAACTGATGCTGGAGGAGCTGGGTAATCTCGGCACTGTTTCCAACGTGGTGAAAGGCACCAATTCGCTGGAAGTGACCATTGATGGCGTTGGTAAAGACGACATCGTTGCGGTGCTCTGTTTTGTGATTGATGAAGCGCAGATTCACTTCCCGGAAGGCGCGGCCGCCGTCGCAGCAGCACCTGCCGAAGCCGTTACAGTGGAAGCCCCTGCACCGGTGCAAACTGCCACCGTAACCGACATCACCCCACCAGCCAAACGTGAAGCGAAACGTGCGGCAGCGCCGACCAAAACCAGCGAATCCAGCAGTATTCGTGTTGCGGTTGAGAAGGTGGATCAGCTGATCAACCTGGTCGGCGAATTGGTGATTACCCAGTCGATGCTGGCACAACGTTCTGGCGAACTGGATCCTGTGGCTCACGGCGACCTGCTGAACAGCATGGGCCAGCTGGAGCGTAACGCGCGTGACCTGCAAGAGTCGGTGATGTCGATTCGTATGATGCCGATGGAGTATGTGTTTAGCCGCTTCCCACGTCTGGTGCGCGATTTGGCCAGCAAGCTGGGCAAAGAAGTGGAGCTGACGCTGCTGGGTAGCTCTACTGAACTGGATAAGAGCCTGATCGAGCGCATTATCGATCCGTTAACGCACCTGGTGCGTAACAGCCTTGACCACGGTATCGAAACGCCAGAGAAGCGTCTGGCATCGAGCAAAACAGCGGTGGGCAATCTGACGCTGTCAGCGGAACATCAGGGCGGCAATATCTGCATCGAAGTGATCGATGACGGTGCCGGTCTGAATCGTGAACGTATTCTGGCGAAAGCCCTGTCCTCTGGCCTGCCGGTCAGCGACAGCATGAGCGATGAAGAAGTCGGCATGCTGATCTTCGCACCGGGCTTCTCAACGGCGGAGCAGGTCACTGACGTGTCCGGCCGTGGTGTGGGCATGGACGTGGTAAAACGAAACATTCAGGAGATGGGCGGTCACGTCGAAATCTCCTCGAAGCAGGGCAAAGGCACCACTATTCGCATCCTGCTGCCACTGACGCTGGCCATTCTTGATGGCATGTCAGTGCGCGTGGCGGATGAAGTGTTCATTCTGCCGCTGAACGCGGTGATGGAATCCCTGCAGCCGACCGCTGAAGAGCTGAAACCGCTGGCCGGTGGCGAGCGCGTGCTGGAAGTGCGTGGTGAATACCTGCCGCTGGTGGAACTGTGGAATGTGTTTGATGTGCAGAATGCCAAAACCGATGCGACCCAGGGCATCGTGGTGATTCTGCAGAGCGCAGGCCGTCGTTATGCACTGCTGGTGGATCAGCTGATTGGCCAGCATCAGGTGGTGGTGAAGAACCTGGAAAGCAACTACCGCAAAGTGCCGGGCATTTCTGCCGCCACCATCCTCGGCGATGGTAGTGTGGCGCTGATTGTGGATGTCTCTGCACTGCAATCGTTGAACCGTGAAAAGCGTGTGGCCGGTGCCGCAGCGTAATAGATAAATAAAGGGCAAAAAAATGACTGACATGGCAACCGTGACCAAAATCGCTGGCGAAACCGTGGGCCAGGAATTCTTAGTTTTCACCCTGGGTGACGAAGAGTACGGCATCGACATTCTTAAAGTGCAGGAGATTCGGGGTTACGATCAGGTAACGCGTATCGCCAACACCCCAGAATTCATCAAGGGTGTGACGAACCTGCGTGGCGTGATTGTGCCGATCATCGACCTGCGCGTGAAGTTCGCGCAGCAGGATGTGGAGTACAACGAAAACACCGTGGTGATCGTGCTGAATCTTGAGCACCGCGTCGTGGGTATCGTGGTGGATGGCGTGTCTGACGTGCTGTCTCTGATGCAGGAACAGATTCGTCCGGCACCAGAATTTGCGGTCACCATGTCCACCGAGTACCTGACCGGCCTCGGCGCACTGGGCGAACGTATGCTGATTCTGGTCGACATCGAGAAGCTGCTGAGCAGCGAAGAGATGGCGCTGGTGGATACGCTGCGTAGCGCGTAATCATCGACAATCACGGGCTGGCAGCATCGGCCCGTGATAATTCCGCTCTGAAATAATTCCTATAAAAATCAGATAATAACAATATTTATTCACACAACTTTCATTAAACTCCCTGCCTCGCCCGCCGATAAATATTGCGTTCCATTTACTTACTTTTCCCAGGGCTATCTATGTTAAAAAAAATTCGCGTCGTCACCAGTCTGCTGGTGGTGCTACTGATGTTCGGCCTGCTGCAGGTCATATCCGGATCCATATTCCTCAAAGCCTTAAACGACGACAAATCCAGCTTCAATGTGTCGCAGTTAGCGAGCCAAAACCTTTCGGCGCTGAATGATGCTTACATGAGCCTCAACCAGAGCCGTGTAGTACTGACGCGCATCCAGTTGCGTATCGCCACCAGTAAACTGGCCAACAAAGAGCCGGATATTGAGGGGCTGTTCAACGACAGCAAACAGTTCCAGCAAAAAGCAGCGGATAATTTCAAACTCTATATAGCGATTCCGGATACACCGGGACAAAATAAGGAACTCACAGGTCAACTGGATGAGGGCTATACCGCTTACGCCACGGCATTAAGCCAGATGCAGGATGCGCTTCTCGCCAACGATTTATCGAAAGCGGGCAGCGTGCCAGTAGCACCGAGCCAAAGTAACTTCCTGAAAACTTACACCGACTGGCGTGCGGATGTGGCGAAACTGGCAGCACAAGGCCAGGAAAAAAATGCCGATGCCTTCAGCCGCATGAGCTGGATTCTGGGCGCTATCATGGTGATGGTATTAGTGGTGATTGGACTGTGCTGGGTGAACCTGCGTCGCATCCTGATTAATCCATTGAACACTAACATTGCCCACATTCAGTCGATCGCGCAGGGTGACCTGACCCAGAGTATTAGCGTTGAAGGCCGCAATGAGATGAGCCAACTGGCGAACAGCCTGCATGACATGCAGCAGTCGCTGGTGCGTACTGTCAGTCACGTGCGTGACGGATCTGATGCCATCTTCACCGGCGCGAGTGAAATCTCGGCAGGTAACAACGATCTCTCCGCTCGTACGGAAGAGCAGGCTGCCTCGCTGGAACAGACCGCAGCCAGCATGGAACAGCTGACCGCCACAGTGAAACAGAACGCCGAAAACGCCCGCCAGGCGTCACAGCTGGCGTTGAGTGCCTCTGAAACCGCACAGAAGGGCGGCAACGTGGTGGAAGGCGTCGTACGCACCATGAGCGATATCGCCGGGAGTTCAAAGAAGATCGCTGATATCACTAGCGTGATTGACGGTATCGCCTTCCAGACCAACATCCTTGCGCTGAATGCAGCGGTGGAAGCGGCGCGTGCTGGCGAGCAGGGGCGTGGCTTTGCGGTGGTGGCAGGTGAAGTTCGCAACCTGGCACAGCGCAGCGCCCAGGCGGCGAAAGAGATTAAGGGTCTGATTGAAGATTCTGTCAATCGCGTCAACAGCGGTTCGCAGCTGGTGGGCACCGCCGGTGAAACCATGAGTGAGATCGTCAATGCGGTCACCCGTGTGACCGATATTATGGGCGAAATCGCCTCAGCGTCTGATGAACAGAGTCGCGGTATCGACCAGGTCGGTCAGGCAGTGACGGAAATGGACCGCGTGACCCAGCAGAACGCCTCGCTGGTGGAAGAGTCTGCTGCGGCAGCGGCTTCGCTGGAAGAGCAGGCCAGCCGCCTGAGCCAGTCGGTGGCGGTATTTCGGGTGCCACGCGCAGTACAGCCTGGCATGGCCAGTGCCGAAGTGCGCCATCCGCAGATCGCGCCGCCGGTGTTGAGTGCACCACGTAAAGCTGTGACTTCACCAGTCAGCGACAGTAACTGGGAAACGTTTTAATCGCTTGCAGTGGTGTGCGCTGGCGCACCCACTGCCGCAATATCCTTTTATTCCAATAGTATCAATGCGCTTTTATCGTTTACCCGATAAAGGCGCATTTTTTTTAATGACAATTTCTTTAGTTATAAAACACTGTAAAGAAAGTTATTGGCAGAATTATATTTCGTAAAATCCGTTAAAGCCCCTCAAAATTTAACAACTGCGGTCGATAACAGCGGGAGCCGAAATGCCTCACTCTTTGGAGAACCCATGTTAAAACGAATCAATGTTGTCACCAGCCTGATCGCAGTCTTGCTGGTCTTTGGTGCTTTGCAGTTACTGTCGGGCGGATTGTTCTGGTCTGCCTTACAAAAAGATAAAGAAGCTTTTGCCGTGGCACAGACGTCGACCAACAACGTCGGCGCGATGTCCGATGCCTGGATCGAACTCAACCAGACCCGTACCGTATTGAACCGCGCGATGCTGCGCATGCAGGGTAGTGCAGCCGCACAAGCGAATGGCGGCCAGCTTCAGGCGCTGATTGCGCAGACTGAAAAGCAGCTGGATGTTGCGGCTGGCCATTACCAGCGTTACTACGATTTGCCGGGCACGCCAGGCTTACCGGATGCGTTGCGCGATCGCCTGGAAACGGACTACGCCGCCTTCAACGATGGTTTGAAAGCGATGCTGGAACGTTTGAAAGCTAACGATCTGCAAGGCATGTTTGCGCAGAACATTGAAGCCAAACAGGTGAAGATGAAGGCCACCTATGCAGAGTGGCGCACGGCGCAGAGTGCGCTGGCGGCGGAAGGCGTGGCGCAGAACCAGCAAGCGTTCCACACCATGATGTGGCTGCTGGCGGTGGTGGCATTGGTGGTGGTGTTTGTGATTGTCGGCTGCTGGTTCGGTCTCAGTGCGGTGCTGATCCAGCCATTGCATCAGCTGCTGGGCCATATCCGCCATATCGCTTCTGGCGATCTGACGCAGCATATTGCCGTGGAAGGGCGTAACGAGATGACCCAACTGGCGGCCAGCCTGCATGAGATGCAGCAGTCGCTGGTGCGTACCGTCAGCAACGTGCGTGACGGTTCTGATGCTATCTTCACCGGCGCGAGCGAAATCTCGGCGGGCAACAACGATCTCTCCGCCCGCACTGAAGAACAAGCGGCTTCACTGGAACAGACGGCGGCCAGTATGGAGCAGCTGACAGCGACAGTGAAGCAGAACGCCGAGAACGCGCGTCAGGCTTCTCAGCTGGCACTCAGCGCTTCCGATACCGCGCGTAAAGGTGGCGAAGTTGTGGATGGTGTGGTGCGCACCATGCATGACATTGCTGGCAGTTCGAAGAAAATCGCCGATATCATAAGCGTGATCGATGGCATTGCTTTCCAGACCAATATTCTGGCACTGAACGCTGCGGTAGAAGCGGCGCGTGCCGGTGAGCAAGGGCGTGGCTTTGCAGTGGTGGCCGGTGAAGTGCGTAATCTGGCACAGCGCAGTGCGCAGGCGGCGAAAGAGATTAAAGGTTTAATTGAGGATTCGGTGAATCGTGTTAATAGCGGTTCGCAGCTGGTCGGCACCGCCGGTGAAACCATGAATGATATCGTCGGCGCGGTCACGCGTGTCACGGATATCATGGGCGAGATCGCCTCAGCGTCGGATGAGCAGAGCCGCGGTATTGATCAGGTCGGCCAGGCGGTCACTGAGATGGATCGCGTGACGCAGCAGAATGCGTCGCTGGTGGAAGAATCCGCCGCTGCTGCGGCATCGCTGGAAGAGCAGGCCAGTCGTTTGAGCCAGTCAGTGGCGGTATTCCGTGTGCCGCGTGCCTCGCAGGCCACTGCGGCGGTGCGCTTGTCACCGAGCGTGCAGCCGGTGCTGAGTACACCGCGCAAAACTGTCACCGCGCCAGTGAGTGACAGCAACTGGGAGACATTTTAAACGTTTTTAACCGGGCGCACGCAGGTGCGCCCGTTTACCTGTCGGCACACTTTAATTTATCCCTGATCCTCCTTAATTCCCGCTGGTCCAACCCGTTGCAGACAACATAAAGATCCCTCTGTGAACGCCGATAACAGGAGCGATCCGCCAACCAATGAGGTGTTTATGTTTAGTCGTATTCGTGTCGTTTCCGGGCTGTTATGTGTGCTGGCACTGTTTGCCTTGCTGCAGCTGTTTTCCGGAGGGATGTTTTTTACCACGGTGAAAGCCGATAAAGAGAATTTTGCCTATAACCAGCGTCTCAGTACGCTGCAACGGGCGATGGGCACCTCTTGGGTATCGCTGGTTCAGGCGCGTAACACGCTGAACCGTGCAGGGATCCGCTATTTGCTGGACAGCCAGCAAGCTGGCTCAGGCGCAACCGTGAAAGATTTGGTCGCGCTGGCAAGTGAGGAGTTGAAAACCGCTGACCAGGCTTTTGCCGAGTTCAACGCGAATTTGTCTGAGAAGGGCAAAAGTGCGGAGAACGTCAAGACGCTGCAGGCCAACTACAACGCCTTCCGTGGTGGACTGGCCGAGCTGATTGATTTCCTGGGTAACGGGAACTTCAAAGGCTTTGTCGATCAACCAACGCAGGGTATGCAGGATAAATTCGAGAAGGATTACACCGCATGGCTGAACTACAACATCGTGCTGGCAAAGCAGGGTATTGATGCCAACGAAAGCGCCTATCAGCACTCCATCATGCTGGTGATCGGTACTTTGCTGGTGACCCTGCTGGTGATTGCACTGGTGTGGAGCGGCATGCGCAACGTGCTGATTCGTCCGTTGAAACAGAGCATCGACCATATCCGTCACATCGCGCGTGGCGATTTGACGCAGCAGATTGATGTCAGTATGCGCAACGAGATGGGTGAATTACTCAGCTCACTGCAGCACATGCAGCAGGAGCTGGCGAATACCGTGCGTACCGTGCGTGATGGTTCAGACGCTATCTACACCGGTGCCAGTGAAATCGCCATGGGTAACAACGATCTCTCTTCACGTACTGAACAGCAGGCCGCTTCTCTGGAAGAGACGGCTGCCAGCATGGAGCAGTTGACCGCCACCGTGAAGCAGAACGCCGAAAACGCCCGTCAGGCTTCACAACTGGCGCTGACTGCCTCTGAAACCGCGCAGCACGGCGGCAAAGTGGTGGATGGCGTGGTCACCACCATGAAAGAGATCACCGGCAGCTCGAAGAAAATCGCGGACATCATCAGTGTGATCGATGGCATCGCGTTCCAGACCAACATTCTGGCACTCAACGCGGCGGTTGAAGCGGCACGTGCGGGTGAACAGGGCCGTGGCTTTGCGGTGGTGGCGGGTGAGGTGCGCAGTCTGGCACAGCGCAGCGCCCAGGCAGCGAAAGAGATCAAAGGTCTGATCGAAGACTCGGTGAGTCGCGTCAACACCGGTTCGGTGCTGGTGGAGAGCGCGGGCGAAACCATGACCAACATCGTCAACGCCGTCACTCGCGTCACCGACATCATGGGCGAAATCGCCTCGGCGTCGGATGAGCAGAGTCGCGGAATCGACCAGGTGGGTCTGGCCGTGAACGAGATGGACCGCGTGACACAGCAGAACGCCGCGCTGGTAGAAGAGTCAGCCACGGCGGCTGCCGCACTGGAAGATCAGGCCAGTCGACTGAAACAGTCGGTTGCGGTGTTCAATATTGGTAAAGAATTTGTCGCTCAGGCCGTTAACGTATCTACAGCGCCAAAAATGTTGCGTCCAGCCGCAGTCAAAGCGCTGGCTCAACCCGCAGGTGCACGTAGCGCGGACGATAACTGGGAAACCTTTTAATCCGTGTGGCCGCCGCAAGGCGGCCCAACTGGCAGCACAGCAGTAATCGCAGTATCACAATTTAATCAGTTTGTTGCCGGGTGACCTGACATGAAGAAATCGACGTTATTGGATCAAAGTGAAGCGACAACGCTGCTCTCGCAAATGGTGCAGCGACTGCCGCTCTCAGATACGCATTTTCGTCGTATCAGCCAGCTGATCTATCAACGCGCAGGCATCGTGCTGGCCGATCACAAGCGGGAGATGGTTTACAACCGCTTAGTGCGCCGTTTGCGCACGCTGAATATTGATGACTTTGGTCGTTATCTGGCGTTGCTGGAGCAAGACCAGAACAGTGCAGAGTGGCAGGCGTTTATTAACGCGTTGACCACCAACCTGACCTCATTCTTCCGCGAGGCGCACCATTTCCCGATCCTCGCGGATCATGCGCGTAAGCGCAGTGGCAGTTACAGCGTGTGGAGTACCGCCGCCTCAACCGGCGAAGAGCCGTACTCCATCGCCATGACGCTGGCGGAAACGCTGGGTACCGGACCGGGTAAGTTCCAGGTGCACGCCAGCGACATTGATACACAGGTACTGGAAAAAGCCGTGGCGGGGGTCTATCGCCAGGAAGAGCTGCGCACCTTATCGCAATCGCAGCTGCAACGCTTTTTCCTGCGTGGCACCGGGCCGCATGAAGGCATGGTGCGCGTCCGCTCCGATCTCGCCAGCATGGTGAACTATTCGCAGCTGAATTTACTGGCCAACGACTGGGCGTTGCCGGGTCCGTTCGACGCAATATTCTGTCGTAACGTGATGATCTATTTCGATAAAGAGACGCAGGAAAAAATCCTGCGCCGTTTCGTTCCCCTGCTGAAGCCCGGCGGTGTGCTGTTCGCTGGACACTCAGAGAACTTCAGCCAGATCAGTAAAGAGTTCTGGCTGCGTGGACAGACAGTCTATGGATTGACCAAGGAAAGACGATGAGCAAAATCACCGTGATGTGCGTAGATGACTCTGCGCTAATGCGACAGTTGATGACGGAGATCATCAACAGCCACGCCGATATGGAGATGGTCGCAACCGCGCCCGATCCGTTGGTGGCGCGGGATTTAATCAAGCAATACAACCCACAGGTGCTGACGCTGGACGTCGAGATGCCGCGTATGGATGGCCTCGACTTCCTGGAGAAGTTAATGCGCCTGCGGCCGATGCCAGTCGTGATGGTGTCATCGCTGACCGGTAAAGGATCGGAAGTGACATTACGCGCGCTGGAATTGGGCGCAGTGGATTTCGTCACTAAGCCGCAGTTGGGTATTCGCGAAGGCATGCTGGCGTACAGTCAAATGATCGCCGACAAAATTCGCGCAGCGGCGCGAGCTAAACTGCATGCGCGCCCGGCCACACCTGGCCCGGTGATGCTAAAAGCCGGCCCGCTGCTGAGTAGTGAGAAGCTGATTGCAATTGGCTCTTCCACCGGCGGCACCGAGGCGATTCGCCATGTATTGCAGCCGCTGCCCGCGACCAGCCCGGCGCTGCTGATCACGCAACATATGCCACCAGGCTTTACCCGCTCGTTTGCCGAGCGCCTGAACAAGCTGTGCCAGATCACCGTGAAAGAAGCGGAAGATGGCGAACGTATTTTACCCGGTCATGCCTATATCGCACCGGGCGCCATGCACATGGAGTTGGGCCGCAGCGGCGCCAACTACGTGGTGAAACTGAATGATGGCCCGCCGGTAAACCGTCACAAGCCGTCTGTTGACGTGCTGTTCCGGTCCGTGGCGGTGCACGCAGGACGAAATGCCGTGGGTGTCATCCTCACCGGGATGGGTAACGACGGTGCCGCCGGGATGCTGGAAATGCATCGCGCCGGTGCCTGGACCATCGCGCAGGATGAAGCCAGTTGCGTCGTCTTTGGTATGCCGCGCGAAGCGATTGCGATGGGCGGCACCAGTGAAGTAGTCGATTTAGGACACATCAGTCAGCACATGCTGGCAAAAATTAGCGCCGGACAGGCATTGCGAATTTAACGAGCCCGTCCTGCCGGACGAGACAACACAGGAGTAGATATGGCTGATAAAAACATGCGCTTTTTGGTGGTGGATGACTTCAATACGATGCGTCGTATCGTCCGCAACCTGCTGAAAGAGCTGGGATTCAACAACGTTGAAGAAGCAGAGGATGGTGTTGATGCACTGACCAAACTGCGTGCGGGTGGATTCGATTTCGTGGTATCCGACTGGAACATGCCCAACATGGACGGTCTGGAACTGCTGAAAACCATTCGTTCTGATGCAGCGTTGAGCAAGCTGCCCGTGCTAATGGTCACGGCAGAAGCGAAAAAAGAGAACATCATTGCAGCCGCCCAGGCCGGTGCCAGCGGTTATGTCGTGAAGCCGTTCACCGCAGCCACGCTGGAAGAAAAGCTGGGTAAAATTTTCGAAAAACTGGGTATGTAAGGAGATGTGATGAGCGACCTTCCGAAACCAACCGAAGAAGCCTCGGCACACGACATTATTACCCGTATCGGCTCGCTGACGCGTATGTTGCGCGACAGCCTGCGCGAATTGGGGTTAGACCAGGCGATTGCCGAAGCGGCGGAAGCCATTCCGGACGCGCGCGACCGTCTGGATTACGTGGTGCAGATGACGGCGCAAGCGGCAGAACGCGCACTCAACTGCGTTGAAGCCGCGCAGCCACACCAGGACCAAATGGAAGCCAACGCCAATAAGCTGAAAGGCCGTTGGGATGCGTGGTTTGAAAACCCGATTGAGCTGGCGGATGCACGCGAGTTGGTTTCGGATACGCGCGAATTTCTCAGTGATGTGCCGGCGCATACCTCGTACACCAACAAGCAGCTGCTCGAGATCATGATGGCGCAGGATTTCCAGGACCTTACCGGCCAGGTGATCAAGCGCATGATGGATGTGATCCAGGAGATCGAGCGTCAGTTGCTGATGGTGCTGCTGGAGAATATGCCTGAAGCCAACGCTGCCGCGCGTAAAGACGCCAGCAGCCTGTTGAATGGTCCGCAGATCCATGCCAATGCACCTGGCGTGGTGGCGAACCAGGATCAGGTGGATGACTTGCTGGATAGCTTAGGTTTCTAATCAGCATTGAAGGGGCGGCTGCGAGTGGGCCGCCCCTGAATTGATGCTCAAAACACCGCGCGTTTTTTTGCCTCTTCAATACCTGCCACCAACACCTGCACACCCAACGCTTCAAACGCCGCAATCTGCGCCGGGGTGATCCCGCGATCGGTAATCAAATAGTGGATTTTGCTCCAGTCACACGGCAGGGCAAACATCGACACCTTATCGATTTTGCTGGAGTCCGCCACCACAAATACCGTACTGGCGGAGTTGATCATCGCCATCTTCACTTTGATGTCGGTTTCGCTGGGGAAGCTTAAACCGAGGCGCGGCGAGATGCAGGCGGTGGCGAGAAACAGCTTTTCCGCCAGCACGTTTTCAAAGAATGAAGCCGCTTTCTCCCCGGAGGTCGATAGCGTCGGAAACTTAAAGGTGCCGCCTGTCAGCAGGATATTAATCCCCGGTTCGCCCCCCAGCTTCAGCGCAATATTCACTGCCGTGGTGATCACCGATAAACGGCGGATGTGGCTGATCGCCTCCGCAATGGCGGTGGTGGTGGTGCCAGAATCGAAAATCACCGTATCGCCGTTTTCGACATACTGCGCGGCCAGACGGCCAATCGCTTCTTTCTCATCAAGATGGGTTTGACGCTCAAGCAGCAGGGCGCCGGTATTCTGCTTGCCGGTCATCAGGGTGGCGCCGCCATGATAACGCTGCACATGCCCGGCTTTTTGCAGCATACGCAAATCGGTGCGGATGGTGGCTTCGGTCAGGCCAAAGGTATCGGTAAGCGCTTTAACCGTGACTGTGCCGTCTTCGCGGATCATCTCCAGGATCTTCTCACGACGCTGCTGCATATCAGCCAGCTGCTCAGTTTTGCTTTTCAATCGAAATGCTCCCTCTTTCCAATCACGGTCTGGTTTTAACCATAAGAAAACCCGTGATGATTTTACTCTGCGTGTTGGGGATTTGCGAGGCGGCTCGCACAAAGATGCATTTTCGAATGAAAATAAGATAAAGCCATGCATTTGATTTCACATACACCCGCCAGCTGTTATTTCTATATCAAAAAACCTGATTTTTTATTATTTGCTTTAAAAACAGCTGGATAAAAATAGTTTTCATCATTTGTATGAAATTTGATCTCACCCACAAACCATTGCGAAACGATAGCTTATATTTTTGTTCGAAAATCAATATTACAGCAAACCTATCCGGCCAGAGATAACCAGAGCCGCTGAACAGGCACACAGGAGAGAAGGGATGAGTGGGGAATACGATGTCAACCTGCGCTACGGCGTGAATACCGATCTGGATCTTACCGGCAAAGTGGCAGTGGTGACCGGTGGCCTGGGTGGGATTGCCATGGCCAGTAACGCCATGCTGTTAGAGAAAGGTGCACGGCTGGCCCTGCTTTACCCTCCATTCGAAAGCGATCGCGTGGCGGCTGTGCAGGAACAATTCTCTGCCGATCGTGTACTGCTGGTGTGCTGTGACGTGACCGATGCTGGCTCAGTCGAGACGGCGTTCGACCAGGTGGAACAGCACTACGGCCACATCGATATCCTGGTGAACTGTGCAGGTTATGTGATGTTACAGCCGGTACTGGAAACCGACTTTGCCGAGTGGCAGAAGCAGATCGCCGTCAATCTCACCGGTCCTTTTCTCTGCTCGCAAGCCGCGGGCAAACGCATGGTGCGCGCCGGGAATGGCGGCAAGATCATCAATATCGCCTCGCAAGCCGCTTCCATCGCCATTGATAACCACGTGGCTTATACCTCTGCCAAAGCTGGCCTGCTTGGAATGACTAAGGTGATGGCCAAAGAGTTCGCGCCACACCGTATCAACGTTAATACCTTGTCACCCACCGTGGTGCTGACGCCGATGGGCGAAAAAGCCTGGCGTGGTGAGAAGGGTGAACAGATGAAGAAACTGATCCCGTTAGGGCGTTTTGCTTACACCGATGAGATTGCCGCCGCCGTGCTGTTTTTCGCCAGCAACGGCAGCGACATGATCACCGGCGCAGATTTAATGATCGATGGCGGCTTCACCATCTGGTAATGCCGCGCCAGCACCAGTAAGGCCTCAACCCTGCAATAACAACAAAACAATGAGAGAGCACGAACATGAAAAAACGTACCCTGTTATTCACTGCCATTGCCAGTTGCCTGATCGCCCAATCCAGCTTCGCTGCCGACAAAGGCACCATCATGATTCTGGTGAACTCACTGGATAACCCCTATTACGCTTCCGAAGCCAAAGGCGCCAACCTGAAAGCGCAAGAGCTGGGCTATAAAACCAGCGTGCTGTCGCACGGTGAAGACGTTAAGAAGCAGAGCGAACTGATTGATGCCGCCATCGGTAAAAAAGTGCAGGGCATTGTGCTGGATAACGCCGACTCCACCGCCAGCGTCGCAGCAATCAAAAAAGCCAAAGATGCGGGGATCCCCGTGGTGCTGATCAACCGTGAGATTCCGGTCGACGATGTGGCGCTGGCGCAGATCACCCACAACAACTTCCAGGCGGGTTCTGATGTGGCCAACGTGTTTGTGGAGAAGATGGGTGAAAAGGGCAGCTATGCCGAATTGACCTGTAACCTCGCTGACAATAACTGCGTCACCCGCTCGAAATCCTTCCACCAGGTGCTGGATCAGTATCCGGATATGAAATCTGTCGCGCGTCAGGATGCGAAAGGCACCCTGATCGATGGCAAACGCATTATGGACAGCATTCTGCAGGCCCATCCCGATGTCAAAGGCGTGATCTGTGGTAACGGTCCGGTGGCGCTGGGCGCGATTGCGGCACTCAAAGCCGCAGGTCGCAACGATGTCACAGTGGTGGGCATCGATGGCAGCAATGACGAGCGTGATGCGGTAGAAAAAGGCGATCTGAAAGCTACGGTGATGTTGCAGGCGCAGGCTATTGCCGCGCAGGGTGTGACCGATCTCGACAACTTCATCCAGAAAGGGGTGAAGCCGGAGAAGCAGCGCGTGATGTTCCGCGGCATTTTAATCACCCCGGACAATGCTAAAGGTGTGCAGGACTTTAACTACAAGTCGTAATCAATAATCGGTGCGCCTGCTCAGCAGGCGCCCAGGAGAATGTGATGCACAAACGACTCTGGTTACTGCTTCCTATCGTGATCCTTAGCGGTTGCCGCATTGTGTCGCAGCAGGAGCTGGCCGACCTGAAAAATCCCCCCAATCCGAAAATGGCCAATATCGCTCAGACCTGGCAGCAGAAACTGGTACCGCAGATTCAGCACGATGCGAAGCCGGTGGCGGAACTGCTGAATGCGCTGAAGTCCGCCAAAGATTTTGACAGCGCCTGTCAAACCTATGGCTACCGCGCACAGGAAGAGAACCCCTGTGTCTTCAGCGTCAACGTCAGTGGTGAAGTTACGGCGGTCAATACCACTTCGCGCAATGGCCGTATGACGGTGAAAGATGTTTCCGGCGATAACGTGACGGTGCAGGTCGGTCCGATTTTCCCTGGCACGGTGCTGCGTGATGCCTATAAAGGAGCCAGCTATCAGGACTTCAACGATCAGGTGCTGTTTGGCGACTACAGCCGCGCCATTAATCAGCACGCAGCCAACATGATGAGCGCCTTCAAGCCCAAAGTCGGCGATAAGGTGCAAATTTCCGGCGTGTTTAGCAGCTTCGATACGCCTGAGCAGGTGCCGAATGTCACACCTGCTGCCATCGTGCGGCAGTAAGGAGCGGGCATGCAAAATCCTCAAAGTGACGTGATCATCGAAACCCGTAACGTGTCGCGTATTTATCCCGGCGTGACCGCACTCGATCAGGTGAACTACCGCGTCTATCGCAACAAAGTGAACGTGCTGATTGGCGAAAACGGTGCCGGTAAATCCACCATGATGAAGATGCTGGCGGGCGTGGAAACGCCTTCATCCGGTGAAATTCTGCTGGACGGCAAAGTCGTGTCGCTCAGCTCCACCCACCAGGCGGAAAAGCACGGTATCAGCATCATTTTTCAGGAACTTAACCTGTTCCCCAACATGAACGTGATGGACAACATCTTTATCGCCAATGAATTTTTCCAACGCGGCGTGATCAACGAAAAGTATCAGTACGCGTTGGCGAAATCGTTACTGGAGCGTCTTGAGCTGGATGTTGACCCTTATGCGGCGCTGGGCGAACTGGGGATTGGCCATCAACAGCTGGTCGAAATTGCCCGGGCGCTATCGAAAGATACGCGCGTGCTGATCATGGATGAACCCACCAGTGCGCTGAGCCAGTCTGAAGTGAAGGTGCTGTTCAACGTGATTGACCAGCTGAAACGGCGTGGCGTCACCATCATCTATATCTCGCATCGGCTGGAAGAGCTGATGGAGATTGGCGATCACATCACCATTTTCCGTGACGGTCGCTTTATCAGCGAGCGGGAAGTGCGTGACGCTTCGGTTCCCTGGATCATCGAACAGATGGTCGGCGACAAGAAAAAACACTTTGACTATCAGCCCGCCACTCAGGGCGAAACGATTTTGAACGTCAACGGGCTGACGGCACTGCATCAGAATGGCGGCTACAAGCTCAATGATGTGTCGTTTTCGCTGCGTAAAGGCGAAGTGATCGGCATTTACGGTTTGCTGGGCGCGGGACGCACGGAATTGTTTAAAGGGCTGATTGGCATGATGCACTGCCAATCCGGCAGCGTCAGTCTGAATGGCGAAATGCTGGATAAACGCAACTTCCAGCAGCGCTTAAAGAAAGGCATTGCGCTGGTGCCGGAAGACCGACAAACCGAAGGCGTGGTGCAGTTGATGTCGATCACCGCCAACATGACGCTCAGCGATCTCAGCCTGCGTGGTTTTCGCCGTGCGCTGCGCTTACTCAATCCCCGTAGAGAGCAAAGCCGCGTCGATGAAATGATTGGTCATCTCGCCATCAAAGTCAGCGACCCGGAACTGCCGATCACCTCACTCAGCGGCGGTAACCAGCAGAAAGTGGTGCTGGGAAAAGCGCTGATGACCGGCCCACAGGTGGTGCTGCTGGATGAGCCTACGCGTGGAATCGATGTGGGGGCAAAAACAGACGTGTACCACCTGATTGGCAATCTCGCACAGCAAGGTCTGGCGGTGATGTTCTCCTCTTCTGAACTGGACGAGGTGATGGCACTGGCCGATCGCATTCTGGTGATGGCCGATGGCCGTATTACCGCTGATTTACCGCGCAGCGCGGCAACGCGAGAAGCGCTGATTAGCGCCTCAACACCGCATGACTGAGCCCGCAGGAGAGCAATAAATGAACCAGAAATACCTGCTTTATATGTACTTGCTGAAAGCGCGAACCTTTATCGCGTTACTGATCGTGGTCGGCTTTTTTAGCTTTATGGTGCCTAATTTCCTGACCACTTCAAACTTACTGATCATGACGCAGCATGTTGCCATCACCGGGCTGCTGGCCATTGGTATGACGCTGGTGATCCTGACGGGTGGCATCGATCTGTCGGTCGGTGCGGTGGCGGGCATTTGCGGCATGGTGGCGGGGGCGTTGCTCACTAATGGTGTGCCGCTGTGGGGCGGCAACACGCTGTTCTTTAACGTGCCGGAAGTGATTCTGGTGGTGGCGCTGTTCGGCATCGTGCTGGGGTTGATCAACGGCACCGTGGTGACGCGTCTGGGCGTGGCACCCTTTATCTGCACCCTCGGCATGATGTATGTGGCTCGTGGGGCCGCGCTGCTGTTCAACGATGGCAGTACCTACGCCAATCTGGTGGGGATGCCAGCATTGGGTAATACCGGTTTCGCGTTGCTGGGGTCGGGCAGTGTGCTTGGCGTCTACATCCCAATCTGGTTAATGATCGGCTTCCTGCTGCTCGGCCTTTATCTGACACGTAAAACCCCGCTGGGCCGCTATATCTATGCCACCGGCGGCAATGAATCTGCGGCACGCCTGGCCGGTGTGCCGATCATTAAGGTCAAAGTGTTTGTCTATGCCTTCTCCGGTTTATGTGCTGCGCTGGTGGGATTGATCGTCGCATCCCAGCTGCAAACCGCGCACCCGATGACCGGCAACATGTTCGAGATGGACGCCATCGGTGCAACCGTTTTGGGCGGAACCGCGCTGGCAGGTGGTCGCGGACGTGTTTCAGGTTCGATCATCGGTGCCTTTGTCATCGTGTTCCTCGCCGATGGCATGGTGATGATGGGCGTCAGCGATTTCTGGCAAATGGTGATTAAAGGACTGGTGATCGTCACCGCCGTGGTCATCGACCAGTTCCAGCAAAAATTACAAAGTAAGGTGGTGCTGCTGCGCAGACATGAAAAAAAGCAGCAATCGGCCGCCCTGCCTGAAGCAACGCACGGATAACAGGAGGCAATATGACACGCGATTTTAGTGGGAAAACGGTGGTGATTACCGGCGCATGCCGCGGCATTGGCGCGGGCATCGCCGCACGATTTGCGCGCGATGGCGCTCGGCTGGTAATGGTGTCCAACTCGGACCGGGTATTCACCACAGCGCGGGCGCTGGAAGAACAGTATGGCAGCGAGATTCTGGCGCTGCAGGTGGATGTGACCAATGAGGCCGAAGTGCAGCAGCTTTATCAGCAGGCGGCGGAGCGCTTTGGCACCATTGATGTCTCGATTCAGAATGCCGGAGTGATCACTATTGATCGCTTTGACGCGATGCCAAAGAGCGATTTCGAAAAAATTCTGGCTGTGAACACCACCGGCGTCTGGCTGTGTTGCCGTGAGGCGGCAAAGTACATGGTGAAGCAGGGCAGCGGCAGCCTGATCAACACCTCATCCGGGCAGGGGCGACAGGGCTTTATTTACACGCCACACTATGCGGCCAGTAAAATGGGTGTTATCGGCATTACTCAGAGCCTGGCACTGGAACTGGCGCCGTCGCACATCACCGTGAATGCTTTCTGTCCGGGTATCATCGAAAGTGAGATGTGGGATTACAACGATCGCGTGTGGGGAGAAATCCTTAGCAGCGATAAAAAGCAGTATGGCAAAGGCGAGTTGATGGCGGAGTGGGTGGAAAATATTCCGCTGAAACGCGCCGGACAGCCGCAAGATGTCGCCGGGTTGGTGGCGTTTCTCGCGTCGGATGATGCGCGCTACATCACCGGCCAAACCATCAATGTGGATGGCGGGTTGATCTTCTCCTAATCGCAGCAGCCGTGAGCGTCTTGCGGGGCTTTACGCAGGGCGCTCTGTGGAGCGATGTGGCTATCAAGATAAGATGATGCCTTTTGCGAATCAGGCAATGTCCTAATTCAGCCCGGCTTTTTCTGCAATATCGGCAGAATGTGTTAGGGTATTCCAGTACAGTTTTGTGAGCCACTTCAAATTCTAAACTGGATAAAAGCCTGTTTTTGCTATGACATCTGTTTTCTCTGCTTTTAAATCACTGCGTATGTTGCCCGCTGCAACGGGGCTGCTTTTCACCGCGCCTGCTCTGGCGCTCGTCACTGACACGCATGTCGCTGATGCGCCTTTTAGCGATCCCGAACGCTTCCAGAAAATGGCCAGCGATCTGCCTGCACTCGGCTATGAAGATGAAAATGCGGCTTTCAGCAAAAATCTGGCGACCATCGCTAAGAGCATTGGTGAAGCCAGTCAGGACAGCACCAGTGACAACACTTTTGGTCATCAGGCGGGTATCTGGGCGTTTAACCATTTCCGCGATGAGGTGGCAAACCGCGTGGTGGATGAGGGCCAATCTCTGCTATCGCCTTATGGTAAAGCGCAGATCGATTTTAACGTTGATATGGATGGTAACTTCACCGGCAGTGGCGCTTCTCTGCTTACGCCGTGGGCCGATCGCTATCAGTATCTGACGTTTAGTGAGGTGGGCTTCCACCAAACGGATGATGGGCTGGTGGGCAATATCGGCTTAGGACAACGTTGGACGGCGGGCAAATGGCTGCTTGGTTACAACGGTTTTGTCGATCGCATGTTCAACAGCGGATTGCAGCGCGCTTCAGTAGGCACAGAAGCCTGGGGTGATTACCTGCGCTTCTCGGCTAACTACTACACACCGCTATCGGGCTGGCAAAACCGCGATCCCTTTCAGCAGCAGCGTTTAGCACGCGGCTACGATTTCACCACTCAGGGCTACCTGCCGTTTTATCGCCAGCTTGGTATGTCAGTGAGTTGGGAGCAGTACCTGGGCAATGATGTGGATCTGTTTAGCAGCGGCAATACCTATCACAATCCTTCGGCGCTAACTTTTGGCGTCTCCTACACCCCAGTACCGCTGGTGACATTTTCTGCCAGCCACAAAACCAGTAATGAAGGTGAAAGTCAGGATCAGCTGGGTTTGCATCTCAACTATCGTTTTGGTGTGCCGCTCAGCCAGCAGTTGAGTGCCGATAACGTGGCCGAAGCGCGTTCGCTGCGCGGCAGCCGTTACGACATGGTGACGCGCAACAACACGCCGGTGGTGGAGTATCGTCAGCGCAAAACCTTATCGGTATTCCTCGCCACACCGCCATGGCAATTAAACGGCGGCGAAAGCCTGCCGCTGAAATTGCAAATCCGTAATGCGAATCCGATAACCAGGGTGACGTGGCAGGGCGATACCCAGGCGTTAAGCCTCACGCCGGGCGCTAATCCGAATGATCCGCAAGGCTGGAGCATCATCATGCCCGCATGGAATAGCGCATCGGACGCCACCAACAGCTATCGTCTGTCTGTGACACTGGAAGACAGCAAGGGCAGTCGGGTGACCTCCAACTGGATTACGCTGCAAATTCAGGAACCGTTTAGCATCGATTCCGGTGAGGATAATCGTTTCGATCTGATGACGCCTTAGTAACGGCCATCGAAGAAACTCCCGCCACTTCAGTGCATGAACCTGGTAATATAGCGGCTTATTGTCAAGAATGGATTCTTACTACATGCCTTCAATTCCGGTTCCGCTGGTTACGCTACTGGTGCTGCTAATTTTAATCGTGACCTTAGCGGCGAACGATAAGCAACGCCACCAAACCACGCTGCTATTTCTGGTCGTCTGCTCACTGTTACTGGCGGTGGGAGCATTACGTTGGATCTGGCCGTCAACACCACTCATGGCTTTGCGCGTGTTATTAGCAACGCTAATCCCGGCGCTGGCCTGGCACTGTTTCAGCCCGCATACGACTCATCAATATTCACGCTGGAAAATCGTCCCGCCCGCGCTGGCCATCATCATTATGCAGTGCTGGCCAGAAGCCATTGATAGCGCGCTATTTGTGCTTTATATCGGATACGGGGCGACATTGATTCTTATGGGCTTAGGCGGTGGGGATCGATTTAGCGATGCGCGCATTGGTGAAGTCGGGCTGGCGGCAAGAATGGCTCTTACCGCCGGTGTTTTTCTTTGCTTCTCTGGTATGACAGATTTGCTGGTGGCGCTCGAATTCACTTTGCATCAGGGCAAGCTTGTGCCGCAAATCATCGCGATACTGCAAAGTTTAATGCTGCCTTTGCTTAGTCTGGCGATTGTACTTGCAGCACGGACCCGCCCCCGGGAAGTGAGTATTGAGACAGTACTGCCCGATTCTTCTCCGTTGCAGACGCCTGAGCAGGCAGCCTTGTGCCTGCAACTGGAAAATCGACTGCGGCAGGATGACCTGTTCCTTAATACACAACTCACGTTGAATCTGTTAGCACGCAAATCCGGTATTCCCTCGCGTCATATCTCACGTGCGATCAATGCGACTTACCACTGCAATGTTTCTCAGTGGATAAATGGTTTTCGCATCGCTCATGCGCAGCAGTTGCTTCGAAGCAGTTCACTGCCGGTTACGGAGGTGATGCTGGCGTCAGGATTCACCACTAAATCAAATTTCAATCGCGAGTTTTTACGCATTAGCGGACAGACGCCGAGTGCATTTCGTCAGCAGGCGAGTTCAATGCCGCTGTCAGAAAGCGAGTGATACGGGCGATTAACTCCTGATGAATATCGGCGCGGGTGAGGCTGCCTTGATCCCGGCAAACGAAGCCCTCACCAGGGGAAGATTGTTCGATTAACTCAGCACCATGGGGTTTACAGCGCTGCATAAAACTAAAGTGGGTTGCGCCTCTTATACGTGAAAACGATGTCTGTTGCGGCGGAAGATACTGCGCCAGATAGCCGGATACCAGTGAGGCGGGAAGTTCAACACTGTCTTGTTCTGCGGATAACACCAGCACTGGCACAGAAACCCTTGCCAGGCTCTCAGGTGTGAATCCGCGCGCCAGACCAAGATCAAGCGATACGGCCGCTTTAATACGTGGATTACGTAATTGAGCATCTAATAAAGAAGCGGTATTTTTATTGCTGATACCCAAAGTCTCGATTAATTGACAGTCTGCTAGTTGCGCGTGGTTCTGACAATCCTGAACAAATCTGTTCGACGAAAACCGGGCACCGATTAACTCCATTACTGTCCACCCTCCGAGTGAGTGGCCGATGGCGGCGATGCGCAACGAATCGACCTTTCCTGCCAGGTGTTCGTCTGCCAATAACCGATCCAGTACCCGGCTGATATCATCTGGACGCAGCCAAAGTTTCCGGGCAGTAGCAGGATCGTGATTCTCAGTTGTTGTACCGGGATGATTGGGGGCAGCGACGATATATCCCTGCACAGTGAGTGCATGCGCCAACCAGTTGAGGTTACGCCAGCTACCGCCATAGCCGTGAGACAGAAGGACTAAAGGATGCTGTCCTGGACGAGGCGTTGCATTGCGTAACATCGGCTCACCATAGAACACGGGGTTCTCACCCACATCTTCAAAGACGCCCGTGGCGGCAGTGGGATACCAAAACGCAACATTGAGCGGACGATTGCCCTGACTATCAAGTGTTATCTGACGAAAACCCGTTGCGGCCTGTGCAAGCGACGCACACATCATCAGCATAAGTGCACAAATACAAAATCGATTCATTAGCGTTGTCTCCATGAGTGTAAAATCATGAAGAGTAATAACGGAAACAGTCAGTTATCGCGTCCTCAATCACGATTGAGTACCTGTATAACGACAATAAAAAAGGGCAGCTTACGCTGCCCCTGGCTCATACCCAGCCGACACTAGCCGGTATGCAATGAGGGATACTCTCTTAGAACTGATATACCAGACCAACAGCAGTTACGTCGTCAGTGTTGATGTTCAACGCGTTATTATCTTTCAACAGGTTGATTTTATATTCTGCATAAGCAGACATGCTCTTGTTGAAGTAGTAAGTCACGCCAACGGCAACGTATTTGAACAGATCGGTATCGCCCACGTTGTTCTCAACATCTTTCGCGCGAGAAGACACATAGCCCAGTGAAGGACGCAGGCCGTTCAGGAACTGATACTGTGCAACGGCTTCAAAGTTAACCGCTTTGTTAGCGAAACCGTTGTTACCGATCGGCGTTGCATTCTGCGTTTCGCCATAGATGGTCGCCAGGTAAATCTGGTTAGCATCATATTTCAGACCGGCTGCCCAGCTCTGCGCTTTATCGCCACGGCCGTAGGTCGCGGTGTTCTGTGCAGTGACACGATCCAGATTAGCGTAAGCACCGACAAGGCTCAGGCCGAAATCGAAGTCATAAGAGGTTGACAGCGCAAAGCCATCACCATTCGAACGACGTACCGCCAGGTTGCTGGCAGTCGCGCTATCAGAGCGCTCGTTTTTGCCTTCGTACTGCGCGGCAAAGTTCCAGCCTTTCACCAGACCGAAGAAATCTTTGTTACGCCAGGTCAGCACACCGGTAGAACGGCCTGACAGGAAGGCATCGGTGTAACCGGAATCACCACCAAAGTACGGCAGCATATCGGTGTAACCCAGTACGTCATACACCAGACCGTAGTTACGGCCGTAGTCGATTGAACCAAACTGAGCTACTTTCAGGCCTGCAAAGCCCAGACGGGTTTTGTTGCCTGAGTTGGCATCGCTGCCTTCAGAGTTGCTCAGACTGTACTGGTATTGCCACTGACCATAGCCGGTCAGTTGGTCATTAATTTTGGTTTCGCCTTTAAAGCCCAGACGGGTATAAGAAGAAACTTCACCGTTTGCGCTGTCGTTATCCGAGAACAGATGCGAAACGTTGATTTTGCCGGTCAGGTCCAGCTTGTTGCCATCTTTGTTATAGATTTCGGCGGCCTGAGCCGAAGAAAGTCCCAGCAGTAAAGGCATCACTGCTGCCAGTAAGGAGCGCTTCATCATTTATAATTTACCCTGTGATATTTTTTAATTGTGTCCCCGTCATCGGGGTGAAAAGAAAATGACACAAAAGGTTCAAGATCAACAGTGCAATATATGTAACTAAATATTTCCGATTGGCTTTTTGTGTGATTTTTAATCTTAACTTCCATTATTCGGAATTTTACATTGGATAAACTTATCTCAATTCTGTCATGCATTTGTCCAATATAAATACATATATCATTGTTTTTAATGTTTTTTAGTAAAATTAAAGAAAAGTAAATCACCGCGTTTCTTTGAGGGTTAAATAGCACAAGCCTATGCATTATTGTTCAATAACAAATATAGAAAACCACCTAATCATTAGCATGGTAATTATCTGGTTAATCTCTTTGTATCCTTTTATTTCTGTTCTGATAATAACCTTAGTCACTAAATATCGTTTAACTCACGTTTAATTAAATGGCTGTTCAAAATACAGCCAAATATGCAACGAGATTGTTAATTAGCGGCGAATCGGCCCTGCCTTTACTTGCCCATTTGGCTGCACACTTCCTGCACACTTGCGCACCATAAATGCACAAGTTGCCCTAAAACAGGGCGACAGCCGCGACATTTTGGCGAAATATTCCCTGTGCGATCACAAAAGCGCTATTTCATTTTGTGAATGCATAAATCTGCTAAATAAATTGCTGCTCTCCCATCTCCATCAGACTGATATTCACTTTTTATGCATTTTATGTGAATAGTGGCATGGTGTAACTCATTGATATTGCGTTACTCAAACCCGTTTATGCATTTTTTCCTCTAGCTGGCACGCTTACTGCACTCTACAGTAGTGCTGCGACACAACAGATTTTAACAATTTTAAAACAATAGCTTCACTCAGGTGGAGCAGGAGAAATGGCTATGTCACTGCAGGTTTCACGTCACGATTTTGATCAATGGATGATGCCGGTATACGCCCCTGCGGCTTTCGTACCGGTGCGTGCTGAAGGCTCAACCCTTTGGGATCAGCAAGGTAAGGATTACATCGACTTTGCAGGCGGCATCGCGGTGAATGCATTGGGACATGCGCATCCGGCTTTGCAACAGGCACTGACCGAGCAGGCGGGTAAGCTGTGGCACACCGGCAATGGCTATACTAACGAACCTATTTTGCGTCTGGCTAAACAACTGATTGACGCCACCTTCGCCGATCGCGTGTTCTTCTGTAACTCCGGGGCAGAAGCCAACGAGGCGGCATTGAAGCTGGCCCGTAAAGTGGCGCACGATCGTTTTGGCGCAGAGAAAAATGGCATTGTAGCCTTCAATAATGCTTTCCATGGACGCACGCTGTTTACCGTTTCAGCGGGTGGACAACCGGCTTACTCACGTGATTTTGCACCGCTGCCTCCGGCGATTCAGCACGCCAACTTCAACGACCTCGCCTCTGCGGCAGCACTGATCAATGACCAGACCTGTGCCGTGATTGTTGAACCGATTCAGGGTGAAGGCGGTGTCTTGCCTGCCGATCCTGCTTTCCTGCGCGGCCTGCGTGAACTGTGCGACAAACATCAGGCGACCCTGATATTCGATGAAGTACAGAGCGGCGTGGGTCGTACCGGCTCGCTGTATGCCTACATGCACTATGGCGTGACGCCGGACGTCCTGACCACCGCCAAAGCGCTGGGTGGCGGCTTCCCGATTGGCGCGATGCTGACACGCGAAGATTTGGCGCTGGTGATGGGCGTGGGTACCCATGGCACTACCTACGGCGGTAACCCGCTGGCGGGTGCCGTCGCCGGTAAAGTGATGGAACTTATTAACCAACCCGATTTTATGACGGGCGTGGGGCAGCGCCACCAGTGGTTTGTCGATGCACTGCAGGAGATGAATCAGCGCCTGCCGATCTTTAAAGAAGTTCGCGGTCTTGGGCTGTTAATTGGTGCCGTGCTGAATGAAGATTTTGCCGGGAAAGCGAAGCAGTTCAACCTGGCGGCGGCTGAAGAAGGTGTCATGGTGCTGATTGCCGGTGCCAACGTGGTGCGTTTCGCGCCAGCGCTGAATATCAGCGAAGCGGAAGTGAAAGAGGGACTGGCGCGCTTTGAACGTGCCTGCGCTCGTGTACTCACAGGAGCTGCATCATGATGGTGATTCGCCCCGTCGAACGTGACGACCTTGCGCAGTTGCTGTCGCTGGCGGGCAAAACCGGGGGCGGCTTAACTTCGCTGCCCGCCGATAGCGATACACTGAAAGCGCGAATCGAGCGTTCTCTGCAGACCTGGCAGGGCGCGTTATCGCGTGCTGAACAAGGCTATGTATTTGTGCTGGCCGACAGCGAAGACAACCGTGCTGTCGGCATCTGTGCCATTGAGGTGGCCGTAGGCCTGCAAGACCCGTGGTACAACTTCCGTGTGGGCACCCAGGTGCACGCGTCGAAAGAGTTAAACGTTTATGCCAGCTTGCCAACGCTGTCTTTAAGTAACGATCACACCGGCAGCAGCGAGCTGTGCACCCTGTTCCTCGATCCCGATTATCGTGATGGCAAAAATGGCCATCTGCTGTCGAAATCCCGTTTCCTGTTTATGGCAAATTTCCGCGACCGATTTATGAAGCATGTGGTGGCAGAGATGCGCGGTGTCAGTGATGACACCGGTCATTCCCCGTTCTGGGACAGCGTCGGTAGCCGTTTCTTCTCCATGGAGTTTCGTGAGGCCGATTTCCTCAGCGGCACCGGGCAGAAAGCCTTTATTGCCGAACTGATGCCAAAGCATCCGCTGTATATCCACTATCTCAGCGAAGCGGCGCAGAAGGTGATTGGTGAAGTGCATCCTAAAACGGCCCCCGCGCGCGCCGTGCTGGAAGCCGAAGGGTTTCGTTATCTCAATTACGTCGACATCTTTGACGGCGGCCCAACGCTGGAGTGCGAGATTGATCGCATTCGCGCCATTCGTAAAAGCCATCTGCTTCAGGCCGAAGCCGGGGAAGCGGATGAAAGCTGGCCGCTGTGTCTGGTCGCCAACGGTGATTACCAGCATTTCCGCGTGGTGCTGCTGCCTGTCGATATGGCAAGCGGGAAAGTCCGCATCAATGAACATCAGCGCACGGCGTTGCGCTGCGATTATGGCGATGCATTGCGTGTGGTCACGCTGTGCCGCGAGGAGAAAAAAGCATGACGCACTTCATTAATGGTCAATGGCTGACAGGCGGCGCGGAAGCGTTAACCAAACAAAACCCGGTGAACGGTGAAACATTGTGGCAGGGTCGGGCAGCGACCGGTGCGCAGGTGGCGGCGGCTTGTGAAGCGGCGCGCGCGGCCTTTCCCGCGTGGGCACGCAAGCCGTTTGCGGAACGTCAGGCGGTAGTGGAAGCCTTCGCCACACTACTCGGGAGCCACAAAACCGCGCTGGCAGAAACCATCGCCAAAGAAACCGGCAAGCCGCGCTGGGAAACCCTGACCGAAGTGCAGGCGATGATCAACAAAATCGCCATCTCGGTGAAAGCTTACCACACGCGTACCGGAGAGCAGGCCGACGGCGAAAGTTCGCTGCGCCATCGTCCGCATGGTGTGCTCGCGGTGTTTGGTCCTTACAATTTCCCCGGCCATCTGCCGAACGGTCATATCGTTCCTGCACTGCTGGCGGGCAACTGCGTGGTGTTTAAGCCAAGTGAACTCACGCCGATGACCGCGGAAAAAACCGTTGAACTGTGGGAGCAGGTGGGCCTGCCAGCGGGCGTGGTAGCGCTGTTGCAGGGCGCGCGCGAAACCGGGCAGGCACTGGCGCATGAGCCACAAATCGATGGCCTGCTGTTTACCGGCAGCGCCGCAACCGGCTATCACCTGCATCGTCAGTTTGCCGGGCAACCTGAGAAAATGCTGGCGCTGGAGATGGGGGGTAATAATGCGCTGATTGTTGAAGATCCTTCAGACCTTGATGGTGCAGTACACATTGCGATTCAGTCTGCCTTTATTACCGCTGGACAGCGCTGCACCTGTGCACGTCGTCTACTGGTGAAGCGTGGAGCGGCAGGCGATGCTTTCCTGCAGCGTTTGGTGGAAGTGGCCGGACGTCTGCAACCTGGCGCATGGAATGCTGAGCCGCAACCCTTTATGGGCAGCGTAATTTCACCTGCCGCCGCCGGACATATTTACGCAGCCTGGCAGCAGCGCATCGATCTGGGCGGTAAGGTGTTGCTAGCGATGCACTGGCCCGACCGCGACAGCGCCATTATCACTCCAGGCATCATTGAGATGACCGACGTGGCGAAACTGCCTGACGAAGAGGTGTTTGGTCCGCTGCTGCAAGTGATCCGTTACGATGAGTACGATCAGGCAATTCGTATCGCTAACCAGACGCGTTATGGCTTGTCCTGCGGCTTGATCTCTCCACAACGTGCGCAGTTTGACCAGCTGCTGCTGGAAGCGCGAGCCGGCATTGTTAACTGGAACAAACCATTAACCGGTGCCGCCAGTTCAGCGCCGTTTGGCGGTGTGGGTGCTTCCGGTAACCATCGCGCCAGTGCCTGGTATGCTGCGGATTACTGCGCGTGGCCGATGGCATCTTTAGAGAGCCCAAGCCTGGCCTTGCCGGGCAGCTTATCGCCGGGACTCGATTTCTCCGCGGAAGGAACTGAATAATGAAAGCGTTTGAAGCCAATTTTGATGGTCTGGTCGGCCTGACGCACCATTACGCCGGGCTCTCCTTTGGTAATGAAGCGTCGACGCGCAATCAGCTGCAGCCTTCAAACCCGCGCCTGGCCGCAAAGCAGGGCCTGTTGAAAATGAAAGCTCTGGCGGACATGGGCTACGTGCAAGGGGTGATCCCGCCGCATGAGCGGCCGAATATCCCGCTACTGCGCCAGCTCGGTTTTGCTGGCTCGGACGAACAGGTACTGGCGAAAGCGGCTCAGCAGGCGCCGCAGCTGTTGTCTGCTGCCAGTTCTGCCTCGGCAATGTGGGTGGCCAATGCCGCCACTGTATCGCCTTCGGCTGATAGCGCCGATGGCCGCGTGCACTTCACCGTGGCTAACCTTAACAATAAATTCCACCGTGCCATCGAAGCGCCGGAAACCGCCGACTTACTGCGCGCCATTTTCCGCGATCCGCAACATTTCAGCGTGCATGATGCTTTGCCGCAGGTGTCGCTGTTTGGCGATGAAGGTGCCGCTAACCACAACCGCTTTGGCACCGAGTATGGCGATGCGGGCGTGCAGCTGTTTATTTATGGCCGAGATGGGCAACAGCAGGGCGCTGCACCGGCACGTTATCCGGCACGTCAAACACGGGAAGCCAGTACTGCGGTGGCGCGTTTGCATCAGCTCGACGATGAACGCACGCTGTTTGCTCAGCAAAACCCGCTGGTGATCGATCAGGGCGTGTTCCACAACGATGTTATCGCCGTCAGCAACCAGCAGGTGCTGTTCTGCCATGAAGAGGCGTTTGTCGATCAGCCGGCGTTATTGCAACAGCTGGCGGCGCGCGTGCCCGGTTTCCAGCCGATTGTGGTGCCGCGCGATAAAGTGTCAGTAGCCGACGCGGTGAATACCTATCTGTTTAACAGCCAACTGTTGCAGCATCCTGAAGGTGGCATGCGACTGGTGCTGCCAGAAGAGTCACGCCAGCACGCCGGCGTATGGCGCTATTTGACCGGGCTGGTGGAGAGCGGCGGGCCGATTCGCGAACTCACGGTGTTCGATCTGCGTGAGAGCATGTGCAACGGCGGTGGGCCAGCTTGTTTGCGTTTGCGCGTGGTGCTCAATGAAGCAGAGCGTCAGGCCCTGAATCCAGCGGTATTGATGAATGATCGCCTGTTCAACACCCTGAACAGCTGGGTGGATCGCCACTATCGTGATCGCCTCACCCAAGCCGATTTGGCCGATCCGCAATTACTGCGTGAAGGACGCACCGCGCTGGATGAGCTGACACAGCTGCTAGACTTAGGCAGTGTCTACGCATTTCAGCGTTAACCTCAGAGGGTAAGTGAAGCTTCTGAGTTGAAAAGGAGTGTACATGCAGGATTTTCTACAACATACCCTGTCAGGTAAGCCGCCGCAGCAGCGGCAGGGCAGCAATGCCCATTTACAGTGGCAGTGGCACGATGAGGGCATTCTATCCCTGACCCCCCATGCACCGACGCATCAGGCGCTGGTGCTGTCAGCGGGCGTACACGGCAACGAAACGGCCCCGGTTGAGATTCTTAACCTGCTGCTGGCGCCACTGCTGCGGGGAGATCATCCGTTGGCAGTGCGCTTGTTGGTGATATTGGGCAATCCCGATGCGCTACGTAGCGGCAAGCGCTATCAGCAATATGATATCAACCGTTTGTTCGGAGGGCGCTGGCAGAAGGTCTCCGATTTGCCTGAAGCTCAACGCACGCTGCGGCTGGAGCAGGCGCTGGAACAGTTCTGGCGCGAGTGTCGCGATCATGAAGTGCGCTGGCATCTCGATCTGCATACCGCAATTCGCGGCTCATACCATGCGCGTTTCGGCGTGATGCCGCTGAATCCTCAGCCGTGGCCGCAGGATTTCCTGCACTGGCTGGCGGCGGCTGAGCTGGAGGCGCTGGTGTTTCATCGTTCCCCAGGCGGCACCTTTACCCATTACAGCTGTGAACATCACGATGCGGCCAGCTGCACGCTGGAGCTGGGTAAAGCGCTGCCATTTGGTGAAAATGATCTCAGCCAGTTTGCAGCGGTGCAGCTGGCGCTGGCGGCATTGTTGCACGGTGAGTCACTGCCAGAAGTGCGGGAACAGCCGCGCCACTATCGTGTGGCGCAGCAGATTACCCGCCACGGTGACGCGTTTGTGCTGCACATGGGGCCAGAGACCCTGAATTTCACTGCCTTCCCGCAAGGCACGTTGCTGGCAGAAGAGGGGGAGACGCGCTACTACGTGCAGCAGGCGCGCGAATATGTGCTGTTTCCCAACCCAAATGTTGCCGCAGGACTGCGTGCTGGCTTGATGCTGGTGGAAGAAAACGAGCAAACGCAGGCACTGACGTTATAAATAAGGTGGGTGAAGAAAATTCACCCATTTTTCCCTTCCGCAAATCCGACAATACCGTTACACTCCTCCTTAATTCCTGCGCATTTCCCTTTGATTGTCATACTCTTTTGCAATTCCTCACGCATTTCTTCTCTTTCTCTCCATGATTGCCTGATTACTGTCTTTTATGCTTTCAGGGCTTTACTCAGACTCTGAGTAGTTGACGTTTGGCGTCGTATGCTTGTTTCCGAAGACGCGACACACCTTGTCGTCATGAAACTGAATAGTAAGGACAAATATTATGCGTAAACTCACTTCCCTGTTCCTGGCTACTGCAATGGCTCTTGGTGCTGCCAACATCGTCCACGCTGCAGCGGACAATCTGACACCACCGCCAGCAGGTAGCGAAAAACCGATGCACAAGCCGCCAATGCATCATCACGGTATGGAGATGATGTTCAAAGGCCTGAATTTAACGGATGCGCAGAAAGCGCAGATCAAGACCATCATGCGTGACAGCCATAAAGAGATGAAACGTCCATCTCTGGAAGAGCGTCGTGCCAACCACAGCATCATCGCTTCAGATACTTTCGATAAAGCGAAAGCCGAAGCGCAGGCTGAGAAAATGACCGCCAACGCGAAAGATCGTGCGGTGAGCATGATGGAAACACAGAACAAGATTTACAACGTGCTGACGCCTGAGCAGAAAAAACAGTACAACGCCAACTTTGAGAAACGTCTGACAGAGAAAGGCCCGCATGACGGTAAAATGCCGCCACCGCCGGCTGATGGTGAATAAGCCGTTTAGCTAATCGGTTTGAGACCGCCGACGTTGTCCACTGCATCTGATGCTTTGGGCAGCGTCGGCGGTTTTGTTTTAGAGTTCAATCAGCGGGAAAACCCCGGACAGTAGCGGGCGGCACAAAATTTTATAGCCGTCATGATCAAAACCCTGGCGTGCGCGCTGCAATTGGCGGGCCTCTGCTTCGGTAGCGACCGAACCGAGCCAGAACCAGTGATCGATGACGTGAATCTGCGTCATCTCCGTGCCCACTTCCACCATGCCAACCGGGCCTTGCCACGGCCAGCACACCACGCGCATCTGTTCCAATGCCTCATGCAACCGTTGCTGATGGGCTTCAATGGATTCGTTGCCGCAACACGCCCCAGCGCAGCGTTTTAGTGCGGCGCGAAAACAGCCGCGTCCCGGCGTTAAACGCTCCAACCCCAACAATCCATGGCACAGGCGCTGTTCATCGGCGATCGTTTTGAGTTTTTCCATGGCCGCAAAGCGACTGCGAAATAAGCCGTAGAGATTCGGTGAGCACGAGAAGTCGAGATCTTTGGCGTACACCACCTGCGGAGGGCCATCGCCAAGCTGCAATGAACACAGCTGACGATTTTTGCGCAGGCGCTTATTAAACAGCGGCTGTTGGGTTTTGATCATCTGCGCTTCCAGCAGTTGCGCGCCAAGATCGCCCGCGGTAGGGATCCAGGTGACGCGTCGCGCCTGGCGCAACATGTTGGCTTCGTCCGGGGTGCGAAAATGCGACATCACCCGACTGCGCAGGTTGACGCTTTTGCCGATATATAACGGCAGGTTAGCGCTGTCACCGTGAAAGGTGTAAACGCCAGGCTGATTGGGCAAACCTTCCAGCCATTGGCGTAAATGTTCGGGATATTGATAAATCGCGGCCGCATCAAATTCGAGGCGGTGGCTGGCTGCACGTCTGACCAAAACACACTCCGATTACTGGTTGTCTGTCCAGTATATCAGCGTGATGCTTTTCTCGCCAGTCAGCGGCAGGAGGAGGGCGTTTCCCGCGACAGCGGCGGGAAACGTAGATCGGTTACTTTTTCCAGAAGTCGTCGAACACGGTGATCGGCGGACGACGTTTGTGTTCGGTTTTCAGATACCAGCCTTCAATGATCTTCGCGGCGGCGGCATCGATGGTTTTGCCTTCCAGATAAGCGTCAATCTGTTGATAGGTGACGCCGAGTGCCACTTCGTCCTGCAAGCCAGGACGATCGTCTTCCAGATCGGCAGTAGGATGCTTCAGATACAAGTGTTCCGGGCAGCCGAGGGTTTTTAACAGCTGTTTTCCCTGACCTTTGTGCAGGCGGAAAATCGGGTTGATATCGCTGCCGCCGTCACCGTATTTGGTGAAGAAACCGGTCACGGCTTCGGCCGCATGGTCGGTACCCACCACCACGCCTTTGGTCATGCCGGCGATGCTGTATTGTGCCTTCATACGCTCACGCGCTTTTTCGTTGCCGCGCACGAAATCGGAAACCACGATGCCCGCCTCTTTCAACGCGCGCTCGCTGGCGAGAATCGCTTCCTTGATATTCACGACCAAGGTGCGATCCGGCTGGATAAACGCCAGCGCATCCTGACAATCCTGCTCATCGGCCTGCACGCCATACGGCAGACGTACCGCAATAAAGGTGTAATCTTTGTCGCCGGTCTCTTCACGCAACTCGCGAATGGCGGTTTGTGACAGAATGCCGGTTAGCGTGGAGTCCTGTCCGCCGCTGATGCCGAGCACCAGGGTTTTCAGGAATGGATTGGCTTTCAGGTAGGATTTCAGAAAATCGACGCTGACGCGGACTTCCTGTTGCGGATCGATAACGGGTTTAACACCCAACGCTTCAATGATTTCCTGCTGCAGTGACATGAACCTCTCCTCAAGTCAGTAGCCTGACGGCACAATACGAATCATCTGCTAAAGCTAACGCCTCCGCTGGCAAACAACAAGCCGCATGGCTTGTTGTCGCACTTATTTGCAGGCTTTTCAGGCGCTTTTCGGTTTTTGCGCCAACAGGATGAACATCAAAATTGCCAGCATAAAGCAGCCAAAGATAGTGCCCGTCATGCTCAATACTGAGGTGCCGCCCAAACCGGTGACGGGCACGCTAATGGCACCTAAGGTGAACATGGTGACGCCAATCACCGCCGAGGCGCTGCCTGCACGGTGTCCCTGACTTTGCATCGCCAATGACGAAGCCGTGGTGGCAATCACACCGTTACTGGCGATGGTGAAGAACAGTGCCAGCAGAATGATTGGCAATGGTGCACCGGTCAGGCCGGCTAATAGCAGGCAACCTGACGCCACGAACGCCAGCGTCAGTCCGCCTTTCAGCACACGATATTCACCCCACAGCGGGCACAAGCGTGCACTGGTTTGTGATGCAATAATCAGGCCGAAGCCATTGGCGGCGAAGCAGAAGCTAAACGCCTGCGGCGACAGGCCGTAGATTTGCTGTAATACGAACGGGGAAGCGCCAATGTAGGCAAACATGCCGGACATCATAAAGCCCTGCGTCAGGCAGAAGCCCATAAAGGGACGATGAGTGACCACCTGGCCGAGTGCAGCCCAGGCTGAAAAAATCGAGCCCTGACTGCGACGTTCGGCGGGCAGCGTTTCGTGCAGTTTCCAGCGCGCAAGGAAGACCAGCAGTACGGCGATACAACCGAGCACCACAAAAATGCCGCGCCAGTTCAGCACCGTCATTAACACGCCGCCGAGTACCGGCGCACCAATCGGCGCCAGACCATTCACCAGCATCAGTAGGGCAAAGAAACGCGTCAGTTCATGGCCGCTGTACATATCGCGTGCGATGGCGCGTGACAATACCGCACCGCCCGCGCCCGCCAGGCCTTCAAACAAGCGAGCCACCAGCAGCGAGTGAATGTCTTTTGCCAGCGCGCAGCCAATTGAAGCGATAAATAACAACACCAGTGACAGCATCAGGGGGCGAATACGGCCAAATTTGTCGCTCATCGGCCCAAACAGCAATTGTCCTGCGCCGAGGCCCAGTAAACCAGCGGTTAAACTTAACTGCGCGGTGGCGGTTTCGGTGTGCAGATCGCGCGCCAGTTCAGGTAAGGCGGGCAGATACAGGTCGATGCAGAGCGGCCCGAGTGCCGCCAGCAGGCCCAGCGTAATGGCGTAAACCAGCCGATTAGAGTGTGCAGGTGTCATTGATCCTCTGTTTTCTTGATGTCTTGAGATTTTTTTTCCGGGGGATTATACGAAGCGCGAAGCGGCAACACAGCAACTTTACGAAAAACTAACGCTTCAGAATGGGCTTAAAGCGAAGCCATTGAGTTGATAAATCTGGATTTATGTTCCAGGCTTAGTGTGACATGGACAAAGGATGAGGAATATAAAGATGAATAAAGTGCTGGGATGTATCGCTGCTGCTGTGACGCTGGTAGCTCTGTCTGGTTGTACGACTTATGACAAAGCGGAAAGCTATGTGACTAAGCCGGTGGTTAAGGATGTGAAAAAAGGAATGACGCGCGATCAGGTTCGCCAGATTGCGGGTGCTCCATCAACTGAAATCACCATGGTACACGCCCGTGGTACTTGCCAGACTTACGTGATTGGCGAGCGTGATGGTAAAGCACAGACCTACTTTGTCAGTTATAACGATGTGGGCCGCGTAATGAACTACGGTTTCCAGAGCTGTAAAGACTACGATACCGATCCGCAAGCTGCTCAGTAATTCTTGCCGAATGCAAAAAGGCCCGTCAATGACGGGCCTTTTTTCGTTTAACGCTTACAGTCCGTAAGGGCGCGGCACTTCAACATAATTGCCGCCCATCTCACGCTGATAGTAGTGGCCTTCCTGCACGTAATAGCGTTTCCCGTTGAAATCCAGTACGCGCATCCCGCCTTCTGGCGGCGCTTCAGGCGCCTGAACCACCACGTAGGTATCGCCCTGACGCTGGTAGTAGTTGCCATTCAGCATGTAATAAGTGAGACCGCCTATCAGCACCGCTGTCGCCGCCTCAGGTAAGAAGCGCAGCGGACCAGGACCGCCCCAACGTGGGCCACCACCCCAATGTGGACCTGGGCCGGGGCCCCAGCCGTAAGGGTGGGCAAAACTAATGGCGGGCGTTAATAAGGTTAACGCCAGCACCGAGGCGATAACGTTTTTCATCGGTGATTCTCCTGCTATGACTAATAGCAGAATTAGCCTTCTGACGACAAAACTCAAGTGAAAAGTGGCTGATTTTTCGTCTGTTTACCATGCTTAACGCTTTCCTGACGCTAGCGCCACGATCGGGGGGAATTGCGGAGTTTCAGCCATAAAAAAACGGCAGGCGATGAGGCCTGCCGTTGTTCTGCTGCGTCGGAATTAGCGATGCGCCAGTTCAGGGTGCTCGTCGCTTTCCAGCACTCTTTTATCGGTCAAACCGAGCCAGCGGCTGGTGAGTGAACCGGCCGTCATCGAACCATTGACGTTCAATGCGGTACGGCCCATGTCGATCAGCGGCTCAATGGAAATCAGCAGCGCAACCAGGGTCACCGGTAAGCCCATCGCAGGCAGCACAATCAGCGCGGCGAAGGTGGCACCGCCGCCTACACCGGCAACACCGGCTGAGCTCAGCGTAACGATACCGACCAGCGTCGCAATCCACATCGGATCAAACGGGTTGATGCCGACCGTTGGCGCAACCATCACCGCCAGCATGGTCGGGTACAAACCGGCGCAACCGTTCTGACCAATGGTGGCACCGAAGGAAGCCGAGAAGCTGGCAATCGATTCCGGCACACCAAGACGGCGCGTCTGCGTTTCGACGTTCAGCGGAATACTGGCTGCACTGGAACGGCTGGTGAAAGCAAAGGTAATCACCGGCCACACTTTGCGGAAGAAGCGCATCGGGTTGATGCCGTTCACCGACAGCAGCAGGGCGTGCACGCCAAACATGATCGCCAGACCCAGATAAGAGGCCACCACAAAACCACCCAGCTTGATGATGTCCTGCAGGTTAGAACCCGCCACCACTTTGGTCATCAGCGCCAGCACACCGTACGGCGTCAGCTTCATGATCAAACGCACCAGTTTCATCACCCAGGACTGCAGCGTATCAATTGCCACCAGTACGCGCTCGCCTTTGACTTTGTCATCCTTCAGCAACTGCAATGCAGCCACGCCGAGGAAGGCAGCGAAGATCACTACGCTGATGATCGAGGTGGGGTTAGCACCCGCCATATCGGCAAACGGATTTTTCGGGATAAAGGAGAGCAGCAGCTGCGGCGTGCTGAGATCGGCAACCTTGCCTACATAGTTGCTCTGGATCGCGCTCAGACGTGCGGTTTCCTGCGCACCCTGCACCAGACCTTCTGCGCTCAGGTCAAACAGCCCGGTGACCATCACACCCACCAGCGCGGAGATCGCGGTGGTGAACAGCAATACGCCAATGGTCAGTACACTGATTTTGCCGAGTGAAGAGGCGTTATGCAGACGCGCTACCGCGCTCAGGATCGAGGCAAAGACCAGCGGCATCACAATCATCTGCAGCAACTGGACATAACCGTTGCCGACAATGTTGAACCAGCTAATTGAATCTTTCACCACCGGGCTGTTTTCGCCATAAATGGTTTGCAGCGCCAGACCGAACAGCACGCCAATCACTAAGCCAGTCAGCACGCGTTTCGACAGGCTCCAGCTTTGGTTGCCAATACGATTCAACAGAATCAGCAACGCAACGAAGGCGATGATATTAATAATGAGGGGAAAATCCATACTCGACTCCAGAGATGTGCCGCGCAGCACGTGTGGCTGGCACGGAAAACAGTAATTTCCCGTCAGGGAATGTCAGGAATGTTACCAGTTCAGGAAAGTGCAGGCTTATACTCAAAAGGAATGGTTTATAACTTTATTGATTGATTTGCCTGGTTATTGACCGCTTTGGCCATTAACTAGCCGACCGACACCATTTTGCAGCGTATTAAACAGTTGCTCGGGCCAACCGTTGGCACCAAAAGAGGGCATACCTGCGGGAAACCACAATGCATATCCGACCAATGCGAGGCAAAGTGCGCGCTCCAGTTGATTGCCTTTCTGGCTATTGAGCAGCGGCAAACGGAAACGCCAGCGGCACGGCCACAGCAAGGGGACGCCTGCGGGGGTCAACATGTCGGCGACGATGTGACTGAGATAACCCAGCGTCATCCCCTGTAAGACATCAGCAGGCAGGAACCAGTCCGCCGGAACGTTAATCTGGAATAGCCACAGGCTGATCGCTACCGCCAGCAAACTGTGGGTAAATCCACGATGACCAAAGGCGCGCGCAATGGGTTGTGAGATCCATTTCAGGCGCTGGCCTAACACAGATTTAGGATGGTCAATATCAGGCAGCAGACAGGTCAGCAGTGCAGCAGGCACGAGATGCCACCAGTCGGCGCTGGCCATGACTGGCGTCAGCTCCGCACGCTTAGCAAAAATCGCGCTGGCAATGGCAAAAATGATATGGCCTTCGGCCGTCATGATGAAACCTGGCTGCAAAAACTGTCGATGCATCCAGTATAGGGATTTATCCAGTGAAATAGAACGGTGACGCTGTAACGAAGCGTTAATATTTTTCGCTTTCCCGCGTCATAATGACGCGGGAAAAGAACAGGTTAGCGTGCTAACCATCCACCATCGACGGCCAGTGTGTAGCCGTGCACATAATCTGCAGCGTCAGAAGCCAGAAACACGATCGGACCCATCATGTCTTCCGGAACACCCCAGCGTCCGGCAGGGATGCGTCCAAGGATCTCTTCGTTGCGTGATTCGTCATTGCGCAGTTGTTCGGTATTGTTAGTTGCCATATAGCCGGGGGCGATGGCATTAACGTTAATGCCGTGTTTCGCCCACTCATTGGCCATCAGACGCGTTAAGCCCATCACCGCACTTTTCGACGCAGTGTAAGAGGGCACGCGAATGCCGCCCTGAAAGGAGAGCATTGAGGCGATATTAATAATTTTGCCGCCGTTGCCCTGAGCGATAAACTGACGCGCCACCTGCTGAGACAGGAAGAACAGGCTTTTGCTGTTGATGTTCATGACATCGTCCCAGTCCTGCTCGCTGAAGTTAAGTGCATCCTCACGGCGGATGATGCCCGCGTTATTCACCAGAATATCGATACGTCCTGCCTGAGCCACGGCTTGCTCAACAATCTGCGGCACCCCTTTCGGCTGAGTCAAATCGGCCTGAATCGACCAAAAGCGGCGCCCCATGGCTTCAACTTTAGACTGTGTATCGGCAGGACCGGCACGATTAACGCCAATGATGTCACAGCCGGCTTGCGCCAACCCTAAGGCCATCCCCTGACCTAAACCGGTATTACAGCCGGTGACCAGCGCAATTTTGCCTTCAAGATTAAATGCGTTAAGGATCATCTTTCGCTCCTGTTAGCGCAGCGCGCTGATGCTGACGTGGTCCATGTCATCGAATACCTGGTTGTCTCCCACCATGCCCCAGATAAAGGTATAGCGCTGTGTGCCGACTCCGGCATGGATTGACCAGCTTGGTGAGATCACCGCCTGCTCGTTGTGCACCAGCAAATGGCGCGTTTCCTGCGGCTGGCCCATCATGTGGAAAACGGCGCTGTCATCTGCCATATCAAAGTAAAAGTACACTTCCATACGACGTTCATGGGTGTGACACGGCATGGTGTTCCACAGATTGCCGTCATCAAGACGCGTGAGTCCCATGGTGAGCTGGCAGGTGGGTAACACATCCGGCACGATAAATTTATTAATAGTGCGACGGTTTGAGGTCGCGGCATCCCCTAACGTGGCTTTGACTGCATCCTGCAGGGTGATCTTTTTATCCGGATAACGGGTATGTGCGGGTGCGCTGTTGTAGTAAAACTTCGCTGGAAGGTTGGCGTTGCTGCTGCGGAAAACCACGCTTTTGGCACCCTGGCCAACATACAGCGCCTCCTGATGGCCCACCTCCCAGGTTTTGCCATCGACGTCAATCAAGCCCGGTCCGCCAATGTTGATCACGCCCAGTTCGCGGCGTTCGAGAAAATAGCTCACGCCCAGTTGTTTGCCGACTTCTTCACCGATCGTCACCGACTGCTGGATTGGCATGACACCACCAATGATGATGCGATCAATGTGGCTGTAAGTGAGGGTGTAATGGTCTGCCTCAAAAATTTTCTCGATCAAAAATTCGCGACGTAATCCGGCGGTGTCCAGATTTTTTGCATGCTCAGAATGAATGCTTTGACGAACGTCCATCTCAGACCTCTCAAAGTTAAAGGAAGTGTCCCGAAGTGGGTCTTTGGGCATCTTAGGCAGGATGGGATGTGAATTCAATAAAAATGAAACGTTGTTTTATTTAATTGTGTGGGTGATCAAATACGCGCAGTTATTGCCGTAGTGGGTGTCAGGAACAATGGAAAGCGTTGCCCACAGATGGGCAACGAGAAGGGAGGGGCTGAGTCCTGGCCCGGCACAGGTGTATCAGAATTAATTGAACAGATGCTCAGCTTTCAACTCGGCCAAACTCGCCAGCTTCACATTGGCCAGCGCCCAACGCGCATCATCCGCGTACTCGGCTGCTGGCACCACAATCGAACGCATGCGCGCGGCTTTGGTGGCGATCATGCCATTGAACGAATCTTCCAGCGTCACACAGTTGAGCGGATCCACCGCCAACTTCGCCGCCGCATCCAGATAGACCTGTGGATGAGGTTTGCTGTACGGCAGGCTTTCGGCTGAAGCAATGGCGTCGAAGTATTTGCGCAGGCCGAACATCTCCAGCACGCGCTCCAGCATAAACAGCGGTGACGCAGAAGCGAGAGCGATTTTTAATCCCTGCTGCTGGCAAAGTTGCAATGCCTGTTCAACGCCGGGCAGTAATGGACGCGTCTCCTCAACCAATGCCAGCGCGCGGGCAATGATACGTTGCGTCACTTCCGCCTGATCCGGGCCGTTCCACGGCAAAGCTTCAAACCACATACGGACGGTTTGATCGATGCGCAAACCCAGCGTATCGGGCAGTTCATGGCGGCGGGTAATATCCACTCCCAAACTGGCAAACACGTCCAGTTCCGCCTGATCCCACAGGGGTTCAGAATCGATCAGCAATCCGTCCATATCAAAAACAGCGGCCAACACCGGGCGACGATAAGACATACAACAGCTCCGTTTGAAATTTGCCCTACCTTACCATGTGCAGCCGGTAAATCCGACTCACGGCAGGTTACGCATTTTTCAGGAAAAAAAGCCGCAGTGCAGGTAGACTTAGGGCAAAACTACTGTATGTGAAGGGAGACACCATGACTTACCAACAGGCTGGCCGCATCGCCATCCTTAAGCGAGTGGCTGGCTGGGTAATTTTTATTCCGGCGTTGCTATCCACCATCATTTCCATTCTTGGCTTCATGTTTAAACACAGTGAAAAGCAGCCGGGAATTGATGCGGTGATGCTCGATTTCGTCCATGTTATGGTCGACATGATCAAGTTCAATACGCCGTTTTTGAACCTGTTTTGGCAAAATTCACCCGTGCCCGAGTTTCATGGCGGTGCCAATATTGGCTTCTGGATTATCTACATCCTGATTTTCGTCGGCATTGCTTTACAGGCGTCAGGCGCACGCATGTGGCGTCAGTCACGTCACATTAAGGAAGGCATTGAGGATCAATTGATTCTTGAACAAGCCAAAGGTGCAGAAGGGCGCACGCGTGCGCAACTGGAAGAGAAAATCCATATCCCGCGTCATACCATTTTGTTGCAAGTTTTCCCGCTCTATATCCTGCCGATTATCATCGCCATCGCCGGTTATTTTGTCCTGAAATTGCTGGGCATGCTGTAAGGCGTCAGGCCGGTCTGGCCTGACGTTGTCCTAACGTATCTTCATTCAAAAGCTGGTCAATCGCGAATTGTGCGGCGCTTGTCCAGTTACCTGCAAACACGTTGGCGCGATTAAGCAAATAATAGAGCTGGTACACCGGCTGTCGTTGCGAGAACCCTTCTGCCAGCGGCCATACTGAGTGATATCCCTCGTAAATCTGGCGCGGTAATTCGACGTAATAATTCAACATCGCGAGATCGCACTCCCGATCGCCCCAATAGCAAGCGGGATCAAACAACCAAGGTCCACTGCTGCTGTCCGCACAGTTGGCAGGCCATAAATCGCCGTGTAGTAAAGAAGGCTGAGGATGATGATTGGCCAGCGCGCGTTGCACGCAATCGACGATCAATTCGGTATTGCCATATTGCACCCCTTTCTCAGCGGCCAGTTGCAGCTGCCAGCCAATACGCTGCTCAGCGAAGAATACCGACCAGCGGCGTAACCAACTGTTGGGCTGAGGGGAGGTGGTGATGTTGTTATCGTAATCGAGGCCAAACTGCGGTTGCTCACTCCATTGATGGAGGTGAGCCAACTGCTGGCCAAGCTGGAAGGCGCTCTGTTCGTTCAGCGCCTCTGGCTGAATATACTCCAACAGTAAGAAGCTGCTGTCGCGGTCATTCCCGACGCCATACACTTTCGGCACGCGAACTGTCTGCGTACGCGCCAGCAAGCCCAGTTGGTCAGCTTCCCAACTGAACAAGGTCAGCATATCGCGCGTATTACATTTGACGAAGACGTCGAGATCGCCATAACGGAGGCGCCAGGCGGGATGCACATCGCCACCGGGAAGTTCATAACGTTCAGTGATTTCAGCTTCACCGGCGTGTTCGCTTAACAGACGACTAATGGCTGACCACATGGGGTAATCCTCTTTATTCGCTGCGTAGGTTTGATTGTAGCGCTCAAAACTTCAGCAAAACCAGTGGTGCGGCGATTATTTGTGGCGCGTCAGGGTTTTGCCTTTAGTAATTCGGACAGCGTGGTGATCTTCACCTCCGCTTTACGATGCAGGGCAACATCCGCCAGCCCGGCGGCGTGTTCTGCGATCTCATGTTGTTCCAATGCACTGATGATGCCAAAACTGTTGGTTCCCAACTCATGCGAATGACCTTCATCATCATGCAAGGTCGTGGTGTAACCGCCGCTGACCATTACGCTATTAAGGGATTGCAGATCGCCCAGGCTCTCATCAGGGTAGCTTAGCGTGACAATGTAACGTTTTAGATCGTGATCACTCATCATTCACCTCATTGTAATGGAACAGATTTCAGCGTAGACCAGCGCTGCGGATAGAGCGAATTCTGCGCAATTCAGGTGGGAAAAGGGAGCGTAAATCTGCGTCAACAGGCTTCAGAAAATTCTTGTATCAATTGGGCTGCTATTTCGCTAAATGCCTCTTATAATGCGCAGCGGTAATGGGAAAACTCCTATTAACCATGCGGTTCCAGCGCGGAACCTGGCATTTCTGGCACCTTCATACTTTTTTACAAAACTTACCGTAAATTGCATTGATTGGCCGGGAAAACTCTTCAGACTCACTCTTTTTTAAACTGCCGTACGGGTCACATTTAATGAAAGCCTTTAATAAGCTGTCCGCTGTTTTATTGCTCTCTGCTGGAGCATTTTGTCACCAGGCATTTGCAGATAACACCGTTTTTACCTCTATGGATGACCCTTCAACGGCAAAAAAACCGTTTGAAGGCAGCGCGTCAGCCGGTTATTTGGCACAGACAGGGAATACCACCAGTTCATCATTGAGCGCCTCAACCAATATGACGTGGTATCAGACCAACACCGCTTACAGCTTGTGGGGCAACGCCGCGAACAACTCATCCAACGATGAGCGTTCCTCAGAGACTTACAACATCGGTGGTCGTACCCGTTACAATATGAACAGCGCGGACTATCTGTTCGGTCAGGCAAGCTGGTTGAGCGACCGTTTCAACGGTTATGATTCGCGCGATGTACTGACTGCCGGTTATGGTCGCCAGTTGCTGAACGGTCCTGTGCACTCGCTGCGAGCTGAATTCGGTCCCGGTGTCCGTTACGATGATTTCCATGAAGGTGGCCACGAAACCAAGGCGCTGGGATACGGTGCTGTGAGCTACCAGTGGCAACTGACTGACACGACCAAATTCATCCAGGGTGTTTCCGTGTTGAGCAGCTTCGGTGAAGATACAACGCTGAACTCCGAAACCGGCTTGCAGGTGGCCATCAACGAACACTTCGCGTTGAAGCTGGCTTACAACGTGACCTGGAATAATAATCCGCCAGAGTCTGCGCCGGATCGTACCGACACCAAAACCACCATCCAGCTTTCTTACGCGATGTAAGCGAGCCGTGATGAAAAACCGTTGCCGGTCAGCGCCGCGCAGCGGTTTTTTTTTATCTGTCGATGGCTTAGCGCATTTTTCGCGGGTTTAGATCGCGGCAGAAAGCTGCTATTATCTCCGGCGCTTTACATTCCTGGCGTCATTCCGACAACGTGGGTCTGACATTACGCCGGGTTACTCAAACAGAACTCAATGTTGCATGTAGGCTTTCGTGTGGCTTACCACTGCAATTAAGGATATGAAATGCCAGTAATTACTCTTCCTGATGGCAGCCAGCGCGTATTTGACCGTCCGGTCAGCGTGATGGACATCGCTCTGGATATTGGACCGGGTCTGGCGAAAGCCTGTATTGCCGGTCGTGTTAATGGCGAGCTGGTGGACGCGGTTGATCCGATCACCGAAGATGCTCAGGTGGCAATTATCACCGCCAAAGATGAAGCTGGTCTGGAAATTATTCGTCACTCTTGTGCGCACCTGTTAGGGCATGCGATTAAACAACTGTGGCCGAATACCAAAATGGCGATTGGTCCGGTGATCGATAACGGCTTCTATTATGACGTCGATTTGGATCATACCCTGACGCAGGAAGATCTTGAGCTGCTGGAAAAGCGTATGCACCAGCTGGCTGAGACTAATTACGATGTGGTGAAGAAGAAGGTGAGCTGGCAGGAAGCACGTGATGTGTTTGCTGAGCGTGGCGAAAGCTACAAAACCACCATTCTTGACGAAAACATCAGCCACGATGATCAACCTGGTTTGTATCATCATGAAGAATACATCGACATGTGCCGCGGTCCGCACGTGCCGAACATGCGTTTCTGCCATCACTTCAAACTGCAGAAAATCTCCGGTGCTTACTGGCGCGGCAACAGCGACAACAAAATGCTGCAGCGTATTTACGGTACAGCGTGGGGCGACAAGAAGCAGCTGGCTGCCTATCTGCAGCGTTTGGAAGAAGCGGCGAAGCGCGATCACCGTAAAATCGGTAAGCAGCTCGACCTGTACCATATGCAGGAAGAAGCGCCAGGTATGGTTTTCTGGCACAACGACGGCTGGACCATCTTCCGTGAACTGGAAGTGTTCGTCCGTACCAAGCTGAAAGAGTACGATTACCAGGAAGTGAAAGGTCCGTTTATGATGGACCGTGTGCTGTGGGAAAAAACCGGCCACTGGGAAAACTACAAAGAAGCGATGTTCACCACCTCTTCAGAGAACCGTGAATATTGCATCAAGCCAATGAACTGCCCTGGTCACGTTCAGATCTTTAATCAGGGTCTGAAATCCTACCGTGACCTGCCGCTGCGAATGGCGGAATTTGGTAGCTGCCACCGTAATGAGCCATCAGGCGCATTGCACGGCCTGATGCGCGTCCGTGGTTTTACCCAGGATGATGCGCACGTCTTCTGTACCGAAGATCAGGTGCGTGATGAAGTGAACAGCTGTATTCGTATGGTGTACGACATGTACAGCACCTTCGGTTTTGAAAAAATCGTGGTGAAACTGTCGACCCGTCCGGAGAAACGTATCGGTACCGATGAAATGTGGGACCGTGCGGAAGTGGATTTAGCAGAAGCGTTGAAGGAGAACGAAATTCCGTTCGAATATCAGCCAGGAGAGGGTGCCTTCTACGGCCCGAAAATTGAGTTTACCCTGTACGATTGCCTCGACCGCGCATGGCAGTGCGGCACCGTTCAGCTAGACTTCTCCCTGCCAAAACGTTTGGACGCCACTTATGTGGGCGAAAACAACGATCGTCAGACGCCGGTAATGATTCACCGTGCGATTCTCGGTTCAATGGAGCGCTTTATCGGCATCCTGACCGAAGAGTTCGCGGGCTTCTTCCCGAGCTGGCTGGCCCCCGTGCAGGCTGTGGTGATGAATATTACCGACAGTCAGGCAGAATATGTCAGTGAATTGACAAAGAAATTGCAGAAAGCTGGCATTCGTGTCAAAGCAGACTTGAGAAACGAGAAGATAGGCTTTAAAATCCGCGAGCACACATTACGTCGCGTTCCTTATATGCTGGTTTGCGGTGAGAAAGAGGTGGAAGCAGGCAAAGTTGCCGTGCGCACCCGCCGTGGTAAAGACCTCGGGAGCATGGACGTAGATGTGTTTGTTGAGAAGCTGCAACAAGAGATTCGCAGCCGACATCTTCACCAATTAGAGGAATAAGGTTATTAAAGGCGGAAAACGAGTACAACCGACGCGTCCGAACCGTATCAACGGCGAAATCCGTGCTACCGAAGTGCGCTTAACTGGCGTAGACGGCGAGCAACTTGGCATTGTGACATTGCGCGAAGCAATTGAGAAAGCCGAAGAAGCTGGCGTAGATTTAGTTGAAATCAGCCCGAACGCCGAACCGCCGGTTTGCCGTATTATGGATTACGGCAAGTTCCTTTATGAAAAGAGTAAATCTTCTAAGGAACAGAAGAAGAAGCAGAAAGTTATCCAGGTCAAGGAAATTAAATTCCGTCCTGGTACCGATGATGGCGACTATCAGGTCAAACTACGCAACCTGATTCGCTTTCTGGAAGAGGGCGATAAAGCCAAAATCACGCTGCGTTTCCGTGGTCGTGAAATGGCGCACCAGCAGATCGGTATGGAAGTGCTTAACCGCGTCCGTAAAGACCTGTGTGAAGATCTGGATCTGGCCATTGTCGAGTCCTTCCCGACTAAGATCGAAGGCCGCCAGATGATCATGGTGCTCGCACCGAAGAAGAAACAGTAGGCCTTCAAGTAATAATTCCGCGCAGCGTTCGCGCTGTGCGGAATCTTATTCGCCTGTCTGATTCATTTTATTAACAATGCGAAGTGGATATTTGTAAAAATGCCAAAGATTAAAACTGTCCGTGGCGCGGCTAAGCGCTTCAAGAAGACCGCTTCTGGCGGCTTCAAGCGTAAGCACGCGAACCTGCGTCATATTCTGACTAAGAAGTCTACCAAGCGTAAACGTCACCTGCGTCCGAAAGGCATGGTGTCTAAAGGCGATCTGGGTCTGGTTGTTGCCTGCCTGCCGTACGCATAAGTAAACTTTTTATAAATCTGCCTGAACACTTTGCGTACTGCAGGGGATAGGGCATCACAGAATATGATATAGGAGAGCTCACATGGCTCGCGTAAAACGTGGTGTAATTGCTCGCGCACGTCACAAGAAAATCTTAAAACAAGCTAAAGGCTACTACGGTGCACGTTCACGTGTTTACCGCGTTGCTTTCCAGGCTGTTATCAAAGCTGGTCAGTATGCTTACCGTGACCGTCGTCAACGTAAGCGTCAGTTCCGTCAGCTGTGGATCGCGCGTATCAACGCTGCGGCCCGTCAGAACGGTATCTCTTACAGCCGTTTCATCAATGGCCTGAAAAAAGCCTCTATTGAAATCGACCGTAAGATTCTGGCTGACATCGCTGTATTCGACAAAGTGACCTTCACGGCACTGGTCGAAAAAGCAAAATCAGCTCTGGCGTAAGTCAGATGAAAAAGGGAGCTTGCTCCCTTTTTTATTGCCTGCAACTCACGCAAAAGATTGACATTTTAACCGCTGGGCTTTTCAATAGTGCGGTTTCTATCAAGACAAGGTAACGCAAGCATGCACGCTGCTATTTTCCGTTTCTTTTTTTACTTTAGCGCCTGACAATCGGGGGCTTTTGCGCATAAGAAAAGAAACGAAAAATCGCGCTGAAAGCCTCCCTCGTGGAGGCTTTTTTGTTTCTGGCGACACTTAATCGGATCTCACGGTCCTTACAAGAACTGACCAGCCCGGCTGGAAGAAGAGGAAATCATGTCCCAACTCGCAGACCTGGTGGCCCGTGCCACGGCCGCTATCGACGAGGCGTCGGATATCGCCGCCCTGGACGCCGTGCGCGTCGAATTCCTGGGTAAGAAAGGGCATCTGACGCTGCAAATGACCACCCTGCGTGAACTGCCAGCGGAAGACCGTCCGGCAGCAGGCGCGGTGATTAACGAAGCGAAGCAGCAGGTGCAGGATCGTCTTAACGCACGTAAAGACACCCTGGAAAGCGCTGAGCTGAATGCGCGCCTCGCCGCAGAGACCATTGATGTCTCGCTGCCTGGTCGTCGCGTTGAGAACGGTGGTTTGCACCCGGTGACTCGTACCATCGACCGCATCGAAAACTTCTTCGGCGAGTTGGGCTTTGCGGTGGTCACTGGTCCGGAAATCGAAGATGACTATCATAACTTCGACGCACTCAACATTCCTGGCCACCATCCGGCACGTGCTGACCACGACACTTTCTGGTTTGATGCGACTCGTCTGCTGCGTACCCAGACGTCTGGCGTGCAGATCCGCACCATGAAAAATCAGCAGCCGCCGATCCGCATCATCGCACCAGGTCGTGTGTATCGTAACGACTACGATCAAACCCACACCCCAATGTTCCATCAGATGGAAGGTCTGATTGTCGATAAAGACATCAGCTTCACCAACCTGAAAGGCACGCTGCATGATTTCCTGAACAACTTCTTTGAAGAAGACCTGCAGATTCGTTTCCGTCCTTCTTACTTCCCGTTCACCGAACCCTCCGCGGAAGTGGATGTGATGGGTAAAAACGGCAAGTGGCTGGAAGTGCTGGGCTGCGGCATGGTGCATCCAAATGTGTTGCGCAATGTGGGCATCGACCCGGAAGTCTACTCTGGCTTCGCTTTCGGCATGGGAATGGAGCGTCTGACCATGCTGCGTTACGGCGTGAACGATCTGCGCGCCTTCTTCGAAAATGATTTACGTTTCCTCAAACAATTTAAATAAGGGCAGGTTATCCAATGAAATTCAGTGAACTCTGGTTACGCGAATGGGTAAATCCAGCCCTGGACAGCGCTGCGCTGTCTGAGCAAATCACCATGGCCGGCCTGGAAGTGGACGGCGTGGATCCGGTCGCCGGTGCGTTCCATGGCGTGGTCGTGGGTGAAGTGGTGGAGTGCGGCCAGCATCCGAACGCAGACAAACTGCGCGTGACCAAAATCAACGTGGGCGGCGAGCGCCTGCTGGATATCGTCTGTGGCGCGCCAAACTGCCGCCAGGGCCTGAAAGTCGCCGTGGCGACCGTCGGCGCTGTACTGCCAGGCGACTTCAAAATCAAAGCCGCGAAACTGCGCGGTGAGCCTTCAGAAGGCATGCTGTGCTCGTTCTCTGAGCTGGGTATTTCCGACGATCACAGCGGCATTATTGAACTGCCTGCTGATGCGCCTATCGGCACTGACATCCGCAGCTACCTGCAGCTGGATGACAACACCATCGAAATCAGCGTAACGCCAAACCGTGCCGATTGCCTCGGTATTATCGGTATTGCGCGCGATGTGGCGGTAGTCAACGGTTTGCCGCTCACCGAGCCAACGATTGAGCCGGTTAAAGCGACCATTACCGATACCTTCCCGATTCGCGTAGATGCCACCGACGCTTGCCCACGTTATCTGGGCCGCGTAGTAAAAGGCATCAATGTGAAAGCGGCAACGCCACTGTGGATGCGTGAAAAACTGCGTCGCTGCGGCATCCGTTCTATCGACCCGGTGGTGGACATCACCAACTACGTTCTGCTGGAACTCGGTCAGCCGATGCACGCCTTTGACCTCGACCGCATTGACGGCGGCATTGTGGTACGCATGGCGGAAGAGGGTGAAGTCCTGACCTTACTGGATGGCACCGAAGCGAAACTCAGCAGCGACACGCTGGTGATTGCTGACCATCAGAAAGCGCTGGCGATGGGCGGCATTTTTGGTGGTGAGCACTCTGGTGTGAACGAAGAAACCCAAAATGTGCTGTTCGAGTGTGCTTTCTTTGAACCGCTGGCGATCACTGGCCGTGCTCGTCGTCAGGGTCTGCATACCGACGCGTCGCATCGTTACGAGCGTGGTGTTGATCCGGCCCTGCAATTTAAAGCCATTGAACGCGCCACCCAGCTGCTGCTGGACATTTGTGGCGGCGAAGCGGGTCCGGTTATCGATCAAACTGACGCCAGCAAGCTGCCTGAGCGCGCCACCATTACTCTGCGTCGCGAAAAGCTGGACCGCCTGATTGGCCACGTGATCGGCGATGAGCAGGTCACCGATATCCTGACGCGTCTCGGTTGCGAAGTGACCGTGGGCAATGGCGAGTGGACAGCCGTTGCACCAAGCTGGCGTTTCGATATGGCGATTGAAGAAGATCTGGTTGAAGAAGTGGCCCGCGTATACGGCTACAACAACATTCCAGACGTGCCGGTGAAAGCCAGCCTGATTATGACGAAGCATCGCGAAGCGGATCTGTCGCTGAAGCGTGCGCGTAACCTGCTCGTCGATAAAGGCTATCAGGAAGCGATTACCTACAGCTTCGTTGATCCGAAAGTGCAGCAGCTGCTGCATCCGGGTGAAGAAGCGCTGATCCTGCCAAGCCCGATTTCCAGCGATATGTCGGCAATGCGCTTGTCACTGTGGACCGGTCTGCTTGGTGCGGTGGTGTATAACCAGAACCGTCAGCAAGGCCGTGTGCGCCTGTTTGAGAGCGGTTTGCGCTTTGTTCCTGATACGCAGGCCGATCTCGGTATCCGCCAGGATCTTATGCTGGCGGGCGTTCTGAGCGGTAATCGCTATGAAGAGCATTGGGATCTGGCGCGTCAGACAGTTGACTTCTATGATTTAAAAGGCGATTTAGAATCGTTACTGGATTTGACCGCTAAACTTGATGAGATTTCTTTCCGTGCAGAAGCCAATCCGGCGCTGCATCCGGGACAGAGCGCGGCAATTTATTTACGCGGCGAACGAATCGGATTTATCGGAGTGGTTCATCCGGAGTTGGAACGTAAGCTGGATCTCAACGGCCGCACCTTAGTGTTTGAACTGCTTTGGAATAAGGTCGCAGACCGCGTCCTGCCTGACGCGCGCGAGATTTCACGCTTCCCGGCGAACCGTCGTGATATCGCTGTGGTAGTGGCTGAAAACGTGCCCGCAGCAGATATCATCGCGGAGTGTAAGAAAGTTGGCGTAAATCAGGTAGTTGGCGTAAACTTGTTTGACGTGTACCGTGGTAAGGGCGTGAACGAGGGCGAAAAGAGCCTCGCGATTAGCCTGATTTTGCAGGATACCAGCCGGACACTCGAAGAAGAGGAGATTGCCGCGACCGTTGCCAAATGCGTTGCGGCATTAAAAGAGCGATTCCAGGCAACCTTGAGGGATTGAACCTATGGCGCTTACAAAAGCTGAAATGTCAGAGTACCTGTTTGAAAAACTCGGGTTGAGCAAACGCGATGCCAAAGAGTTGGTTGAGCTCTTCTTTGAAGAAGTTCGCCGCGCGTTGGAAAACGGAGAACAGGTTAAACTGTCCGGATTTGGTAATTTTGATCTGCGTGACAAAAACCAACGTCCGGGCCGTAACCCGAAGACGGGGGAAGATATTCCTATCACTGCCCGCCGAGTGGTGACCTTCCGTCCGGGACAGAAGTTGAAAAGTCGCGTTGAGAACGCGACACCGAAGGACGCTGACTAATTTCAGTATGACAAAAAGGCCGCTTAGCGGCCTTTTTTATTGGCTGTAAAATGGCCGTTCTGCGCAATCTTTCCATAATGTCAGGATTTCGTAAGTATCCGGAAAATAGGATGAAAATCGGCACTGGCTGATAGTGACTGCGGCAATCCATTTGTTATAACAGCGCCATCACATAACAAGGGGTATTGCTGATGAAAAAGACAGCACTTTTACTGGGCATCCTGTTAGGCATGCCGCTGCTGGCTAGCGCCAATGTTTCCGTTAACATCAACACACCGGGTGTTTCTATTCATATCGGTGATCAAGATAAACGTGGCTACTACTGGGATGGCTACGACTGGCGTGCGCCAACCTGGTGGAAACAGCACCACAATCAACGCATCGGCACCAAAGGCCCGCACGGTTACTGGAACGGTAACGGCTGGCAGCCACAGCACCCGGGCAATGCGCCGCACCATGATAACAAACCGCAGCCGCGCGACCAGCATCATGACTCGCGTGATAGCCACGACAAGCGTGATAATCACGGTCAACCGATCCCGCCTCATCAGTAAGCGTTGCTCAGCGGCACCCACTCGGTGCCGCTTTCTTTTTGCCACAATCCCACTACAATCAAATCTCTGTTTTCTCTGCCAATCTTATCTATGACTCTGTTGGACCAGCTTGCCCGTCAGGCCGACCGTCGTAGCCAGCGCTGGCTGATGCTGCTCGGTGCCATTCTGCTGCTGCTGTTTATTCTCAGCCTGTGCGCCGGAGACATCTGGATATCGCCAACCCAATGGTTTTCCTCTAACGGTGAACTCTTCGTCTGGCAGTTGCGCTTACCGCGGACGCTGGCGGTGCTGCTGGTGGGCGCTGCGCTGGCGGTGTGTGGTGTGGTGATGCAGGCGCTGTTCAACAATCCGCTGGCAGAACCCGGCCTGCTTGGCGTATCCAATGGCGCGGGCATTGGGTTAGTGTTGGGTGTCATGCTGGGCAATGGCTCATTATGGAGCCTGACGCTGGCGGCGATGGCGGGCGCATTATTGATCACGCTGATCCTGCTGCACTTTGCCCATCGTCAGCTTTCAGCCAGCCGCTTATTGCTCACGGGGGTCGCGCTCGGCATTATCTGTAGCGCAGTGATGACATGGGCCGTGTACTTTAGCACCAGCCTCGATCTACGGCAGTTAATGTACTGGATGATGGGCGGCTTTGGCGGTATTGACTGGCGCTATGGCTGGATGATGCTAGCGCTGTTGCCGGTCACTCTGCTGCTGACAGCCACCGCTCGGACGCTGAATTTACTTTCACTGGGGGAAACCTCGGCGCGTCAGCTAGGCCTGCCGTTATTGTTATGGCGTAACCTGTTAGTGTTGGCGATGGGCTGGCTGGTTGGCGCCAGCGTGGCGATGGCCGGTGCCATCGGGTTTGTCGGATTGGTCATCCCTCATCTGTTACGCTTAAGCGGTTTTAGCGATCACCGATACCTGCTGCCCGCCTCGGCGCTGGCAGGGGCTGCGGTGCTCCTCGGGGCAGATATTATCGCCCGACTGGTGCTGACGTCGGCAGAGTTGCCGATTGGCGTGGTCACCGCCACCCTCGGCGCACCGCTGTTTATCGTGCTATTAGTGAAATCTTCGCGCTAGCAATGGCTGGCATCTTGGTCTCAACAACAGGAATCGACAATGAGCATTTATCAGACAGAACTGGTTACCCTGGACGGCGAAAAAACGACGCTGGAACAGTATCAGGACAACGTACTGCTGGTGGTCAACGTGGCGTCAAAATGTGGGCTGACGGCGCAGTATGAGCAGCTTGAGTCACTGCAGAAAGCCTGGCAGGACAAAAACTTTAGCGTGCTGGGTTTCCCCTGCAACCAGTTTCTGGAGCAGGAGCCGGGCAGCAACGAAGAGATCAAAACCTTCTGCAGCACCACTTATGGTGTGACTTTCCCGATGTTCGATAAAACCGATGTGAACGGTGCAGATCGTCATCCGCTGTATGCGCAGTTAACGGCGGCACAGCCAGAAGCCGAACGTCCTGAAGGCAGCGGTTTCCTCGAGCGTATGGTGAGTAAAGGACGTGCACCAAAAGCCGAGGGCGACATTTTGTGGAACTTCGAAAAATTCCTCATCAACAAACAGGGTAAGGTGATTGCGCGTTTCTCTCCGGATATGACGCCTGATGATCCGATCATCCTGAAACGCGTTGAGCAGGCGCTGGCAGAGTAAATGCTGTTGCAGTGTCAGGGAGTCAGCGTCGCGGGACGTCTGGCTCCGGTTGATCTCAGCGTCAATGCAGGTGAATGGATACATTTGGTGGGCCCGAATGGCGCGGGAAAAAGTACTTTACTCTGTGCGCTGTCGGGATTATTGCCGGCTCAAGGCGTGATTCAGCTAGCAGGAACGTCGTTGAGCCGCTTAAGCGGGGCTGCACTGGCTCAATGGCGTGCCTGGTTACCGCAACAACAGGCCGCGTTAGGGACCATGCCCGTCTGGCACTATCTGCGTCTGCATTTCTCTTCGGCGTCGCCGCAGGTAGATGTCACACTCAATGATGTGCTGACGCAACTCAGCATACACGACAAATTAACCCGTCAACTGACGCAGCTCTCTGGTGGCGAATGGCAGCGTGTGCGGCTGGCGGCAGTAGTGATGCAAATCCATCCGGCGATCAATCCTCACGGCAAGCTTTTAATTCTGGATGAGCCGATGACGGCATTGGATGTCGCGCAGCAGCGAGCCGTGGATAAATTGCTGCTCCAGCTGTGCCACGCCGGTATTGCGGTGATTGCCAGCGGCCATGATCTTAACCACAGTCTGCGCCATGCCGACCGCGTAGGATTGATGCATCAGGGGGAAGTGGTGATGCAGGGGAGTGCGCGGGACGTCTTAACCGCCGCCAATCTCTCTCCGTTGTACCAAACCGAGTTTCAACAATTAGATACACCGCAAGGCCCTCTGCTGTTTATTCCCTGAATAACATTGCCTGTTAAGCAGATTTGCCGCTAAAGTGTCATCCGGGCGACGGATTTAGGGACATTCTGATGCGAATAACGGTATTTCTTCTGATGCTGCTGCTGGTTGGGTGTAGTAGCCATCACGCGCCGCCGCCGAATGGCCGCCTTTCTGATTCCATCACCGTGATTGCTCAACTCAACGATCAGTTAGGTCGCTGGCGTGGCACGCCTTATCGCTACGGCGGGTTAAGTCGAGGCGGTGTGGATTGCTCTGGTTTTGTTTATCTGACCTTCCGCGATAAATTCGATATGCAACTGCCGCGTTCTACCGTTGACCAGACGGATATTGGCACTCGCATTGATAAACGCGATTTGCTGCCCGGTGATCTGGTCTTCTTTAAAACGGGCAGCGGAGAGAATGGCCTGCATGTGGGTATTTATGATACCGATAACACCTTCATCCACGCTTCTACCAGCCAGGGCGTGATTCGCTCTTCACTGGATAATGTCTATTGGCGCAAGGTATTTTGGCAGGCACGTCGTATCTGAATGATTACCATACCAGTGCTGAATGACCTATTCTCTTCATGGTTTTTCAGCCGGTTTATTATTGAATTCCCCTCAAATTTAACTCTCATTTAAAATGGCACTTTACCTGTGCTCGCATAAATACTAAAAATAAGACTGAATTTATTTAATGAGTATGGACAACCCCCTCGGCTATTTGGCTTAAGTTTTATTTATGGCTTAAAACGGTTTAATCAGGCACAAAATTGCGTCTCTTCTAACGTTTGGTCCTATTGCCTGACCGTTTTCATTGATATACGATGCGCCAATTGCCACTGCTTCTGGCTGCTAAAATGAAAGTCCATTTATCTGCCGACTATCAGTCGGAAACCTGGTTCTATCCAGTTTACACACTGGCGGGCCAGCTGACTGCGGTCGAGCTGGTGACGCAATTCGTCCACGACAGCGCACCTATTACGCTGCCGCAGGATTTGCTGTTGCCGCAATTAGACGATGCGCAGCAATTACGGTTAATGCAGAGCCAGCTTTCTTTACTGGAAAAGTACCGTGACTTTTTTGAGCTACATCAAATTACCGCTTTGGTTCGTATTGATGATTCGATGGCGTTAACGCTGCTTGAAAGTGAATTTCTGTTAAGGAAATTTAAACAACTTCCTTTTATTATTCTCGATATTAGCGAAACGTTTCCGCAATTAGCGCGCGGAAAAGCGCAGCCACTTCTGGCAACATTACAGCAGGAATTCCGTTTATCACTTTCCCAATTTGGTGCGGGTAAAGCACCTGCAACCGCAGTTTACGATAATCTCTTTAGTGTACTGAAACTGGATAAAACCTTTATACAAGGCCTGGCTAAACGTGCATCTTTTACACCATTTATCCAAACGGTCATCGATAATTTCTCAGATTATGCCGATCAGCTCATAATATGTGGTGTTGACGATAACCTCATGCTGGAGAAAGTCAGCACGCTGAGCGGAGCTCAACTACAAGGCAATTTGTTCCCGGTTGTCAAAGCGGAACGGTTAGGTGATCTTATTTATCCTGATGTGACTTCGCACACCCCTTCACAGCAGTAGTCCTTTCAACTGTCATCCGCTGACGCCCAGCGTTACACTGAACCCTATTCTTTAAACTCACTGTTGGTGCTTTTTGTGTGCACCTTCTGGAGTGGTGATGCAATTTATTAATAGCTGGCAGCAAGAGCTGCCGGGATGCTATACGGCGCTGATGCCAACGCCGTTGGAAGGCGGGCGTCTGTTCTATCATAACGCGCCGCTGGCGGCAGAAATGGAACTGGATGCCGGGCTCTTCACTGGGCAGGGGCACGGCGTCTGGAGTGGTCGTGAGCTATTGCCAGGTATGGCCCCGCTGGCGCAGGTTTACAGCGGACATCAATTTGGTGTGTGGGCCGGCCAACTGGGCGACGGGCGGGGCATTCTGCTGGGTGAACAGCAACTGACGAACGGACGTAAACTCGACTGGCATTTGAAAGGGGCGGGATTGACACCCTATTCGCGTATGGGTGATGGCCGGGCGGTGATTCGTTCCAGCGTGCGTGAGTTCCTGGCTTCGGAAGCGTTGCACCATTTGGGGATTCCCACCACTCGCGCGCTGGCTCTGGCGATTGGCGATGAGCCAGTGCTGCGTGAAACGCAGGAACGCGGGGCAATGCTGATGCGCATCGCTGAGAGTCATCTGCGTTTTGGTCACTTTGAACATTTTTACTATGGCGGCGAGCAGGATAAGGTCCGGCAACTGGCAGATTACGCCATTCATCATCACTGGTCAGAGTTAAGCGATGACGCTGACCGCTATGTGCTGTGGTTTACCGATATCGTGAAACGCACTGCCAGCCTGATCGCCCACTGGCAGAGCGTAGGCTTTGCGCATGGCGTGATGAACACCGACAACATGTCGATCCTCGGACTGACGCTGGATTATGGTCCCTATGGCTTCCTTGATGATTACCAACCCGGATTCATCTGCAATCACAGCGATTATCAGGGGCGTTATTCCTTTGAGAATCAGCCGATGATTGGTTTGTGGAACCTCAATCGTCTGGCGCATGCATTGTCAGGGTTGATGAGCACGGATCAGTTAAAACAGGCGCTCAGCCATTATGAAACGGAACTGATGCGGGTCTGGGGTGAGAAGATGCGCGCTAAACTGGGCCTTCTGACCGCTGATGCCAATGACAACGCGATTCTGACGCAACTGCTGTCGCTGATGACACAAGAGCGAAGCGATTACACGTTGACCTTTCGCTTACTGAGTGAGACGCAGCAGCATCAACAGCGTTCGCCGCTGCGTGATGAATTTATCGACCGCGAGGCGTTTGACCACTGGTACGACGGCTATCGCCAGCGTCTGCTGCAGGATGAGGCAACAGATGAGCAACGCCAGCAGGTGATGAAAGCGGCCAACCCTGCGCTGGTGTTGCGCAATTATCTGGCACAGCAGGTGATTGAAGAAGTCGAGCAGGGTGAGAAGGCGGCGCTGGAGCGGCTCCATTTGGCTTTACAACAGCCATTTGATGATGCGGCCGTCAGTGCAGAGTTACGCCAACGGCCGCCAGAGTGGGGCAAAACGCTGGAGGTGAGTTGCTCCAGCTAAGGTGATTAAAAACGGCTGTCGACCGCGGCAGCCAGTTTCTCCAGCACTTCGGCGCTATCTTCCCAGCTCAGGCAGGGATCGGTAATGGACTGACCGTAGTTTAACGGCTCGCCGCTCACCACTTTCTGATTACCTTCCTGCAGGAAACTCTCAATCATCACACCCGCCACCGCACGTGATCCCGCACGAATTTGTGCTGCCACATCATCCGCAACATCGCGCTGGCGACGATGCTGTTTCAGGCAGTTACCATGACTGAAGTCGATGATCAGCTGTTCCGGCAAATTAAAGTCACGCAGGTTTGCGGCCGCGGCCGCGACATCTTCGGCGTGGTAGTTAGGTTGACGGCCACCGCGCAGAATCACATGACCATGCGGATTGCCGCTGGTCTGGTAAATCGTCATTTGACCGTGTTTATCCGGAGACAGGAACATATGACTGACGCGTGACGCGCGAATCGCATCCACTGCGATTTGCACATTGCCGTCTGTACCGTTTTTGAATCCGACCGGGCACGACAGCGCCGATGCCATTTCACGGTGAATCTGACTCTCCGTGGTGCGTGCACCAATGGCGCCCCAGCTGATCAGGTCGGCAATAAACTGGCCGATCACCATATCAAGGAACTCGGTGGCGGTCGGCATACCGGTGGCGTTGATATCCAGCAACAGTTTACGAGCAATGGCGATGCCGCGATTAACGTCGAAACTGCCATCCAGATCCGGATCTGAGATCAATCCTTTCCAGCCGACCACCGTGCGCGGTTTTTCGAAGTAAGCGCGCATCACGATTTCCAGACGATCCTGGTAACGTTCGCGTAACACGTTGAGGCGTTCGGCATAGTCCAGCGCAGCTTTAGGGTCGTGTAGCGAGCACGGGCCGATAATCACCAACAGGCGTGGATCTTCACCGGTCAAAATGCGTGCAATACGCTGGCGCGCAGCGGTGACGGTGGCCGCCACCTCCGGTGAAATGGGGTGTTCTTGCGCAAGCACAGCGGGCGTTTGCAGGCTGCCGATGCGCGCGGTACGCAGTTCATCAGTCTTGTTCATTGAGATTCTCAAAATCTGTTCTTCGCAACGGTGAAATACCGGGAAGTGATGGTGGTCACAATAAACCAATAGGCCGCGAATTCAACCCGCTAAAGAGAAAGGTGAGCGAAACAAGACGGAAGCCAGGCTTTACGGCCTGGCGTACAGATCAATACATGCTGCGACGCAGACCCATAATGTCGAGGATTTTGGTGGCAATCTCCTCTACCGAATAGTTGGTACTGTTAAGGTAACGAATCTGATGCGTGCGGAAGAGCGCTTCCACTTCCCCCACTTCCAGGCGGCACTGGCGCATCGAGGCATAACGGGTATTTTCTGCACGCTCCTGCCGAATCGCCGCCAGACGTTCAGGATCGATGGTTAATCCAAACAGCTTATGTTGATGGGCGCGTAACGCCGGCGGCAATTTCAGGTTATCCATGTCATCGGCGATAAAGGGATAGTTTGCCGCACGCACACCAAACTGCATCGCCAGATAGAGGCTGGTGGGTGTTTTGCCACAGCGAGAGACGCCGAGCAAAATGACCTGTGCATCCTCCAGACCACGCAGTGAGATACCATCATCGTGCGCCAGGGTGTAATCAATCGCGGCAATACGCGCATCATATTTGCCGAGATTGCTCGCCGTCAGACCATGGGTTCGATGCGCCACTGGCATTGAAGATACGCCAAGCTCACTTTGCAGCGGACCCACTAACGCCTGCACGATGTCCTGGCAAAATCCTTCGCTTTCCAGAATGATTTCGCGCACATCCGGGGTGACGATGGAAAAGAACACAATCGGACGTACGCCGCTTTGCTGATACAGCGCGTTAATCTGCGCCTTCACCGCCTGAGCTCGCTGAACATTCTCAACAAAGGGCAGGGTCACGCTGTTGATATTCACGGGGAATTGCGACAGCACGGCATGCCCCAATACCTCCGCGGTAATGGCGGTACCGTCTGAAATGTAGAACACACTGCGCTCAGTGCTCATAGGCGAAATCCCCTCTTATTTACTTTTGCGTAACAATGTCATTGCCGATGTTTCATTTTAATTAAAAATAAAATGAAATATCCATATCGTGAGTGCTTTCTGCTGGAATTTTATTTTTGTGATGAACAATATTAGATGAAATGCTGTTTTGAAAACGGCTATTTCCCCGCAATTTTTATCACAAGGTAAAAATAAAGTCTGAATCTGTTGCGCAACAAAAAGCAATGGCTAACCCTCTGAAAAGGGGAAAAATATCGTTGCGGCAATGTGTCGGCGTTAAATAAGACAGTTGCGCAACTTTGATGCCAGCGGGAACTAGTCCGAATTTGCGTTTCTTTTTCTGCTTTAACGATTCAACACTTAGTCTTTATTTATTGATTGTGCCAGGCTGTTTTGGCGAATAGCAAAATGTTCCATGTGCTCCAATCATTTAAATGAAGGATAATCTCAATGTCCAATCAAGACCAACAGTCGCTAGTGCTCTGGTACAACCAGCTTGGCATGCATGATGTTGATCGGGTGGGGGGCAAGAATGCTTCCCTGGGAGAAATGATTACTAACTTGTCGTCACTGGGCGTCTCCGTGCCTAACGGCTATGCCACGACATCTTACGCCTTTAATCTGTTTCTCGATCAAAGCGGACTGAACCAGCGCATTTATGATTTGCTGGACAAAACGGATATTGATGATGTTGAAGAGCTGGCTAAGGCCGGTAAACAAATTCGTCAATGGGTCGTGGACACGCCATTCCTGCCTGAGCTGGAAGAGGCGATTCGTACTGCCTATGAGCAACTCTCCTCTGATGATGCCGACGCTTCCTTTGCGGTGCGCTCATCCGCCACCGCTGAGGACATGCCCGATGCCTCGTTCGCGGGGCAACAGGAGACCTTCCTTAACGTGCAGGGCTTTGATGCGGTGCTGGTGGCCGTGAAGCACGTGTACGCTTCTTTATTTAACGATCGTGCGATCTCTTACCGCGTGCACCAGGGCTACGACCATCGTGGCGTTGCCCTGTCAGCGGGTATTCAGCGCATGGTGCGATCCGATCTCGCGTCTTCTGGCGTAATGTTTACCATTGATACCGAATCCGGTTTCGACCAGGTGGTCTTTATCACCTCGGCGTTCGGTCTTGGTGAGATGGTGGTGCAAGGTGCGGTGAACCCGGATGAATTCTACGTGCACAAACCCACACTGGCAGCCAATCGCCCGGCCATCGTGCGTCGCACTATGGGTTCCAAAAAGATCCGCATGGTGTATGCCGATTCTCAGGAGCACGGTGAGCAGGTGCGCATTGAAGATGTCGATCAGGAGCAGCGTGACCGCTTTAGCCTGACCGATGACGAAGTGCAGGATCTGGCGCGCCAGGCGGTGTTGATTGAGCAGCACTACAAGCGCCCAATGGATATCGAGTGGGCGAAAGATGGTCACACCGGCAAATTGTTCATTGTGCAGGCGCGTCCGGAAACCGTGCGCTCTAACGGTCAGGTGATGGAGCGCTATAACCTGCAAGGGAAAGGCAAGGTGCTGGTCGAAGGCCGTGCCATCGGCCATCGCATTGGCGCGGGTGAAGTGAAAGTGATTCATGACATCAGCGAAATGCATCGCATCGAGAAAGGTGACGTGCTGGTCACCGACATGACCGACCCGGATTGGGAACCGATCATGAAGAAGGCCTCCGCGATTGTGACTAACCGTGGTGGCCGTACCTGCCATGCGGCGATCATCGCACGTGAGCTGGGCATTCCTGCCGTCGTTGGCTGTGGCGATGCCACCGATTACCTGAAAGATGGACATAAGGTGACCGTTTCCTGTGCTGAAGGCGACACCGGTTATGTGTATCAGGATCTGCTGGACTTTGAAGTGACCAGTTCGCAAGTGGATACTATGCCGGACCTGCCACTGAAAATCATGATGAACGTCGGTAACCCGGATCGCGCCTTTGACTTCGCCTGTCTGCCAAATGAAGGTGTTGGTCTGGCGCGTCTGGAGTTCATCATCAACCGTATGATCGGTGTGCACCCGAAAGCGCTGCTGGAGTTTGACCAGCAGACGCCAGAATTGCAGCAGCAGATTCGTCAAATGATGAAGGGCTTCGATGATCCGGTTGAGTTTTACATTGCGCGCCTGACCGAAGGCATCGCCACCCTGGGCGCGGCCTTTGCGCCGAAGCGCGTGATTGTGCGTCTCTCTGATTTTAAATCGAACGAATACGCCAATCTGGTGGGCGGCGAGCGTTACGAGCCAGAAGAAGAGAACCCGATGCTGGGCTTCCGTGGCGCGGGGCGCTATGTGGCAGACAGCTTCCGCGACTGCTTCGCGCTGGAGTGTGAAGCCGTGAAACGTGTGCGTAACGAAATGGGTCTGACTAACGTCGAGATTATGATTCCGTTTGTGCGTACCGTTGACCAGGCGGCGGCCGTGGTGGAAGAACTCGGTAAGCAGGGTCTGAAGCGCGGTGAGAACGGCTTGAAGGTAATCATGATGTGTGAAATCCCATCAAACGCCTTGCTGGCTGAACAGTTCCTGCAGTATTTCGACGGCTTCTCTATCGGTTCGAACGACATGACACAGCTGGCGTTGGGTCTGGACCGCGATTCTGGCGTGGTGTCTGCACTGTTTGATGAGCGCAACGAAGCGGTGAAGGCGCTGCTGTCGATGTCGATTCAGGCCGCCAAGAAACAAGGCAAATATGTTGGAATTTGTGGCCAGGGTCCTTCAGATCATGAAGACTTCGCTGCGTGGTTGATGGAGCAGGGTATTGATAGCCTGTCATTGAACCCAGATACCGTGGTGCAAACCTGGTTAAATCTGGCGGAATTGGATGCTGCTAAGCAGTAATCAGACATCAATTAGGGCGCGTTCGGGGTAAATCTGAAGCGTCCTTGATGAAATCATTAAGGCCAGCGCTGCTGGCCTTTTTTTTATCCATAAAAAGTACAAAAAAAAAGCCCATCACAGGGGATGGGCAAAGACTACACACAGCAATTCTTCACTTTACTCAGGGGAAAAAGGTTGTTTAAAAATCAGTGGTTTGATCTCAAACATAGGATTCATGTTATTCATCAGGCTTGCTGGCGTCTTTAAGAATCCTCTTATTAGTTTAAAGCTGATAATCTTTTCTGAGCTTTTTTAACGGTTGCGCCTGATGATTCAGTTCGAAAAATAATCATTCCGTTGGCGAAATCCACCTAAAGCGCCTAAATCTGCGTTTTTTCTTAAAAATCGCTTATGAAAAATAAAGGGTGGTGTAGGCAATTATGTGACAGCGATTAAGTTGCTTTCAGCGCGGTAGGTAAGGCAAATCAGAAGTGGGAGAAGAAGGCGGTGCATTTATTTGCACCGCTCGCGGAAAGGGTCAGCTTTAAGGTTGCTCTTCCTCGTGTTCGGCAAGAGCTTCGATGGCCGTTTGCGGGTCATCATCCGGGGCAGGCGCTTCATGCATCCACACGGAAACCAAACGATAAGATACCGCTAGCACCACCGGGCCAATAAACAGTCCAATCATGCCAAAGGCGATCAATCCCCCGATAACGCCGGAAAGGATCAGAATCATCGGCAAATCCGCGCCCATACGAATCAGCATCGGACGCAATACGCTATCGAGCGTGCCGACCACGCAACTCCATACCAACAGTATCGTGCCCCAGGTAGTATCGCCACTCCAGTAGAGCCAGATGATAGCCGGTACCAGCACCACCAAGGGCCCCAACTGCACCAGGCACGTCAGAATCATTAGCACGGTGAGCAAGGTGGCATAAGGGATGCCGGAAATCGCCAGGCCAATACCGCCCAGCACACCCTGCACAAGCGCCGTCACCACCACACCCAGCGCCACGGCACGAATCGCTTGCCCAGCCAGCAGCACCGCAGCATCGCCGCGACGTCCGCCCATACGATAAGCGAAGTGACGAATGCCGTGGCCGACCTGCTCACCGCGCCAGTAAAGCAACACGCTAAACAGCAGCATCACAGCGAGGTGGATCATAAAGCGGCCAAAGTGGCCGGCCTGCGCCACAAAGAAGCCGGTGGTGCGACCAATATAAGGCTGCAGTTGATTCAGAATCGCCGTACCGCCGCCATCGACCATTTTGTGATAGCTGGAGTAGGTTTTGTTGCCGACATACGGAATTTCGCGCAGCCAGACAAAATCCGGGAAAACCAGATGACGTTGCGTGGCCCAGGCAATCACCGGCGCGCTGTTGTCGATCAGGCTACTCACCAGCAGGGCAATGGGAATAATAAACAGCAGCAGTAACAGAATGGTCATGGCGATCACCGCCAGCGATCGTCGTCCCCACAGCAAATGCTGCAAACGGATCATTAATGGCCAGGTCGCAATCACCACCATGCTGGCCCAGGCAAACCCTAGGATAAAGGGCTGAACCACCCACAGGCAGGCGATGATCATGATGAGAATGAACATCAACGAGAACAGCAGTTGCGGTAGATCCATACCGCGTTGCAGGCTTTTCATCACAACGTTTTGACCTCAATTAATCCTTCGTGGTGGACCGCGTGGGCCCTGATCAATGATGAGCTATTTCCTGAAAATTAAACAGAAAAAAGCAGGTGTCGCGGAGGTCTTTCCTGAAAAAACAGCAGCCATTAAAAAAATATGATAAAACCAGTGATTGAAAAAAATAACCACGCAAACGTTTACAACATCTCGGTCACGCAATAATGATCCCACAGATTTCCCAGGCGCCAGGCCTCGTTCAACTGGTGCTGACATTCCTGCAGTCATTAAAAGAACAAGGCTTTACCGGCGATGTCGCCACCAGTTATGCCGATCGTCTCTCGCTTTCTACCGATAACAGCATTTATCAGCTGTTACCCGATGCCGCGCTGTTTCCGCGTTCGACGGCGGACGTGGCGTTAATCGCTCGTTTGGCGGGCGAAACGCGCTTTAACAGCCTGGTGTTTACCCCACGCGGCGGCGGAACGGGTACCAACGGTCAGTCACTCAATCAGGGCATTGTGGTCGACATGTCGCGCTACATGAATCGCATCCTTGAAATCAATCCTGAACAGGGCTGGGTGCGTGTGGAAGCGGGCGTGGTGAAAGATCAGCTCAATGCCTGGTTGAAGCCTTATGGATTCTTCTTCTCGCCGGAGCTCTCCACCAGTAATCGCGCTACCTTAGGCGGCATGATCAATACCGATGCATCCGGGCAGGGTTCGCTGGTGTATGGTAAAACCTCGGATCACGTGGAGGGATTGCGGGCGGTTCTGCTCGGCGGCGATATCCTGGATACCCGCGCGATGCCCACCGAACTGGCTGAGCAATTAGCAACAACACCGACAGCCGAAGGGCGTATCTATCATCAGGTGCTGAATCGCTGTCGTGATCAGCGTGAGCTGATTCTGGATAAATTCCCTAAGCTTAACCGCTTCCTGACCGGTTATGACTTGCGTCATGTTTTCAGCGATGACATGCAAACCTTCGATCTGACGCGTTTGTTATGCGGTGCAGAAGGGACGCTGGCCTTTATTACGGAAGCGCGTCTGGACATCACGCCGATCCCGAAAGTGCGTCGTCTGGTGAACATCAAGTACGACTCCTTTGACTCTGCACTGCGTAATGCCCCTTTCATGGTGGAAGCCAAAGCGCTGTCAGTGGAAACCGTGGACTCTAAAGTGTTGAATCTGGCACGTGAGGATATTGTCTGGCATTCGGTAAAAGAGCTTATTACCGATGTGCCGGACAAGGAAATGCTCGGCCTGAATATTGTTGAATTTGCCGGTGATGATGGCGAATTGATTGAACAGCAGGTCAACAGCCTGTGCGGTCGACTGGATGAGCTGATGGCGCAGCAGCAGGGCGGTGTGATCGGCTATCAACTGTGTAATGACTTAGGCGGTATCGAGCGCATCTATAATATGCGCAAAAAAGCGGTGGGCTTGCTGGGTAACGCCAAAGGGCGCGCGAAGCCGATTCCGTTTGTGGAAGACACGGCAGTTCCGCCAGAACAACTGGCGGATTACATCGTCGATTTCCGCGCCTTGCTCGATAGCCATGGCCTGAGTTACGGCATGTTTGGCCATGTGGACGCCGGTGTGCTGCACGTCCGTCCTGCGCTCGACATGTGCGATCCGCAGCAAGAGATGCTGATGAAGCAAATCTCCGACGAGGTGGTGGCGCTGACCGCACGCTACGGCGGATTACTGTGGGGTGAACACGGTAAAGGATTCCGCGCGCAGTACAGCCCGGAATTTTTTGGCGAGACGCTGTTCAACGAACTGCGCGCAATTAAAGCCGCCTTCGATCCTGATAATCGCCTGAACCCTGGCAAGATTTGCACCCCGCTGGGCAGCAACGAGCCGATGATGCAGGTGGATGCGGTGAAACGCGGCACTTACGATCGTCAGATTCCGGTCACGGTGCGCACTGACTGGCGCGGTGCCATGGAGTGCAACGGCAACGGCTTATGCTTCAACTTTGATGCGCGCAGCCCGATGTGCCCGTCGATGAAGATTACCCGCAACCGTATCCATTCGCCGAAAGGACGCGCGACGCTAACGCGTGAATGGTTGCGTTTGCTGTCAGAGCAGGGCGTTGATCCCTCGCAGCTGGAACAGGCGCTGCCGAAACAGGGTGCCAGCCTGCGCACCCTGATCCAACGCACGCGTAACTCCTGGCACGCGAAGCAGGGCGAGTATGACTTTTCTCATGAAGTGAAAGAAGCAATGTCAGGCTGTTTAGCCTGCAAAGCCTGTTCGACGCAGTGCCCGATTAAGATTGATGTACCGGGCTTCCGCTCGCGCTTCCTGCAGCTTTATCACACGCGCTATTTGCGTCCGATGAGCGATCATCTGGTGGCAACGGTAGAGAGTTATGCGCCTTTGATGGCCAAAGCGCCAAAGGTGTTCAACTTCTTCCTGAAGCAGCCGTGGGTGCGCGATCTGAGTAAAACCCACATTGGTATGGTCGATCTGCCATTGCTTTCATCTCCAAGCCTAAAACAGCAGCTCGGTGGGCACCCGGCGATGAGCCTGACGCTGGAACAGCTGGAAGCGATGGATATGGCGCAGCGTGAAAACTGTGTACTGGTGGTGCAGGATCCGTTCACCAGCTATTACGAAGCGCAGCTGGTGACCGATTTCGTCAAATTGATTGAGAAGCTGGGTTACCGCCCGGTGCTGTTACCCTTCTCACCCAATGGCAAAGCACAACATGTGAAAGGCTTCCTGCAGCGCTTTGCGCGCACTGCCGGCAAAACCGCCGAGTTTCTTAATCGTGTCGCCCAATTGGGAATGCCGATGGTTGGGGTCGATCCCGCAACGGTACTGTGTTATCGCGATGAATATCAGGAAGTGCTGGGTGAGCAGCGCGGTGAGTTCAAGGTGCAACTGGTCCACGAATGGTTGCAGCAAGCCCTGGATGCGCGCGCGGTGCAGACTGCCAGCGGCGAGGCCTGGTATCTGTTTGCACACTGCACTGAAGTCACTGCGCTGCCCTCATCGCCGAATCAGTGGCAGGACATCTTTGCGCGTTTCGGTGCGAAGCTGGAGAACGTCAACGTCGGGTGTTGCGGTATGGCGGGGACGTACGGACATGAGAGCAAGAACCTCGAAAATTCGCTCGGCATCTACGAACTCTCATGGCATCCGCAGTTACAGAAACTGCCACGTCAGCGTTGTCTGGCGACAGGTTTCTCGTGTCGCAGCCAGGTTAAACGCGCCGAGGGCAATGGCATTCGCCATCCGCTGCAGGCATTACTGGAAATGATGTAAACAAATTGTAGGAGTCGTCACAAAGCTGGATTAGAATATCCAGCCTGCGTGACGGACGAAATCACTCTGCAGGCTGGTGGCTTTATCCCACTCGCCGCTGAGCGCCAGTTGATGACACAAGCGAGTCAACGACAGGCGCGCCAGTTGATAGGCCTGAATACGGAATAAACGGTCGCGATCGGCATTGCCCATCTCCTGCACTAAGCGGTGATGGAGCTTGCCCATGGCATGCAGATAGCTTTGGTCGTCGCCGTTAAGCTCGCAGATTTCTGCCATGTCGAGACAGGTGTCGTTAAAGCGACGCAGTTGGTCAATAGTACAATCGGTGCGGTTGAGCTTAGCCTGAGCCATGTAGAAGTCGACGGTGATATCACGCACTGAAAACTTATATTCATCGATTTTGTGTTGTAACCAGGCTGAGACGGTAAGCGTCATGTCGCTACCTTAAATGGGTTAATGATAATCATTATCATATTCAACCGCGTCAGGAATGCAATTCCCGCAATGAAATTTTATTAATTTCCTTTGCCTGTTACTAAAATCGGCAATAACAATCTCTTTACATTGAAGAAAGGCGTAACCTATCAATCATGACGATGTCGTAAAGTTGAATTTCTAAATTTTACGTCATTTTAACGGGTTACGCGGGTGTGGCGCGCACGGGAATGCCGCTCACAAGCTCGATTGAAGAGACTATGCTTAATAAAGCAACAGTAAAAAACAGCACGAGATGATTATCCCTGCAAAACAAGAGGTTGAAGTGGTATCTGATATCACTACCATAGGGGGATAGCCTGAAAAGGCCCAGACTTACGAGGTAGCACTATGTCATCAGTAAATGCAGCTTCCTTTTCACCCGACGATTTCGTCTGGAAAGGGCTTACGCTGACCGAATCGGCAGCGAAACAGATTCTTAACCTGGTTGAGGCGGATCCTGAAGTTAAGGGCCTTAGATTGGGTGTGAAGCAGTCCGGCTGTGCCGGTTTTGGGTACGTTATGGATCTGACAAAAGAGCCAGCCGATGACGACCTGACGTTTGAGCAATTCGGCGCAAAATTATTTGTGCCTCTTCAGGCTATGCCGTTTGTTGACGGTACCGAACTGGATTATGTCCGTGAAGGCCTGAACCAGATTTTTAAATTCAACAACCCTAAAGCTCAGCACGCCTGCGGGTGCGGTGAGAGCTTTGGCGTCGAGTAAGTAAAATGTCACGACACAGCGAAGCATCTGACGATGTACAAACGTGGGAAGGTAGCCTGAATTATAAAGAAGGCTTCTTTACCCAGTTGCAAACCGACGAATTGGCACACGGCATCAATGAAGATGTGGTGCGTGCTATTTCGGCCAAACGTAACGAACCTGAGTGGATGCTGGAATTCCGCCTCAAGGCTTTCCGTGCCTGGTTAGAGATGGAAGAGCCACACTGGTTGAAAGCTAACTACGCCTCACTCGATTATCAGGACTACAGCTACTATTCCGCGCCGTCTTGCGGCAACTGTGATGATAGCTGCGCGTCTGAACCGGGTGCGAAGCAAACCTCTGGCAGCGTCGCGTCAAGCGATTACCTGACCAAAGAAGTGGAAGACGCTTTCAATCAGTTGGGTGTTCCGGTACGTGAAGGACGTGAAGTCGCAGTTGATGCGATTTTTGACTCCGTATCCGTTTCCACCACCTACCGTGACAAACTGGCTGAGCAAGGCATTATCTTCTGCTCATTCGGCGAAGCGATTCACGATCATCCAGAGCTGGTGCAGAAGTATCTCGGTACTGTGGTTCCCCACAACGATAACTTCTTCGCGGCATTGAACTCTGCAGTGGCCTCAGACGGGACTTTTGTCTACATCCCTAAAGGCGTGCGTTGCCCGATGGAGCTGTCGACTTATTTCCGTATCAACGCGGCGAAAACCGGTCAGTTCGAACGTACCATTCTGATCGCCGATGAAGACAGCTATGTCAGCTATATCGAAGGCTGCTCAGCCCCGGTGCGTGACACCTACCAGCTGCACGCCGCAGTGGTTGAGGTGATCATCCACAAAAATGCCGAGGTGAAATACTCCACCGTACAGAACTGGTTCCCGGGCGGTGAAGGCGAGGGCGGTATCCTCAACTTCGTGACCAAGCGTGCGCTGTGTGAAGGCGACCACAGCAAGATGTCCTGGACGCAGTCTGAGACCGGTTCAGCCATCACCTGGAAATACCCAAGCTGCATTTTGCGCGGTGACTATTCCGTGGGTGAGTTCTACTCCGTGGCGCTGACCAGCGGCCGTCAGCAGGCGGATACCGGCACCAAGATGATCCACATTGGTAAGAACACCAAGTCGACCATCATCTCGAAAGGGATCTCTGCCGGTAAGAGTGAGAACACCTATCGTGGTCTGGTGAAAATCATGCCAACCGCGACCAACGCGCGTAACTTCACCCAGTGTGACTCGATGCTGATTGGTGCCGAATGCGGTGCGCACACCTTCCCATATGTGGAAACGCGCAACAACACGGCACAGCTGGAACATGAAGCCACGACCTCGCGTATTGGTGAAGACCAGATGTTCTACTGCCTGCAGCGCGGCATTAGCGAAGAAGATGCGATCTCAATGATCGTCAACGGCTTCTGCAAAGACGTTTTCTCCGAGCTGCCACTGGAATTCGCCGTGGAAGCGCAAAAACTGTTGGCTATCAGCCTTGAGCACAGTGTGGGCTGATGCCACACGCGTTGCCGGAAGCAATGTGAAGGAAAGAGTATGTTAAGCATTAAAGATTTACAGGTTAGCGTTGAAGACAAAGAGATTTTGCGCGGTCTGAACCTTGAAGTGAAACCAGGCGAAGTCCACGCCATCATGGGCCCTAACGGCTCAGGTAAAAGTACCCTGTCTGCAACGCTGGCAGGTCGTGAAGATTACGAAGTGACCGGTGGTTCTGTCAGCTTCCATGGCAAAGACCTGCTTGAGCTGGAGCCAGAAGAGCGCGCGGGCGAAGGCATCTTCATGGCGTTCCAGTACCCGGTCGAAATTCCGGGCGTCAGCAACCAATTCTTCCTGCAGACCTCTGTGAATGCGGTGCGTAAATACCGTGAACAGGAAGAGCTGGACCGTTTTGATTTCCAGGACTTCATCGAAGACAAAATTAAACTGCTGAAGATGCCTGAAGATCTGCTGACCCGTTCAGTGAACGTCGGCTTCTCCGGTGGTGAGAAGAAGCGTAACGACATTCTGCAGATGGCTGCTCTTGAGCCAGAACTGTGCATCCTGGATGAAACCGACTCCGGTCTGGATATCGATGCGCTGAAAATCGTCGCTGAAGGCGTTAACAGCCTGCGTGACGGTAAGCGTTCATTCATTATCGTGACCCACTACCAGCGTATCCTGGATTACATCAAGCCAGATCACGTGCACGTGCTGTATCAGGGCAAAATCGTTAAGTCTGGCGATTTCTCGCTGGTTAAACAGCTGGAGGAGCAAGGCTATGGCTGGCTTACCGACGAAGAGTGATAACGCCCTGCAACAGTGGCATCACCTGTTTGAATCGCGCGGTGAGGTGCGTTCTCTGCAGGCACAGCAGCACTGGCAGCAATTAATGCGTGTCGGCTTGCCGACCCGTAAGCATGAAAACTGGAAATACACCGCGCTGGATGGCCTGTTCGCCAACCAGTTCGTGTTGCCAGAAGCGCAGACCGTGACGGCGGAACAGGTTGCTGAGCTGGCGCTACCGGTGGATGCGGTGCGTCTGGTGTTTGTTGATGGCCGCTTCCAGCCTGAGCTGAGCGCGCGCGACACCGATCTGTTTGACGTGCAGCACAGCCGTGCGGCTGAACGCCGCCCCTTGCCGGCTGCGGTGCAGCCAGAAGTGTTCCTGCATCTCACCGAAAGCCTGGCGGAAGAAGTGACTTCCATTCGTCTGGCGCGCGGCAAATCGGCGGCACGTCCGCTGTATTTACTGCACATCACCAGCGGCAAAGCCGATGCGCTGAACACCGTTCATCACCGCCATCATCTTGAGCTGGAGCAGAGCGCCGAAGCTGAAGTGATTGAGCATTACGTGACGCTGAACGGTGCGGCCCACTTTACCGGTGCACGCTTTACCTTTGCTGTCGCCGACAATGCTCAGCTGAAACACATCAAGCTGGCGTTCGAAGAGAGCAGTAGCTATCACTTTGCACACAATGACATCGTCATTGGTCGTGATGCACAGGTCAGCAGCACCAGCTTCCTGCTGGGTGCTGGCTTGTCTCGTCACAACACCAGCGTGCAGCTCAACGGTGAAAACACCCAGCTGTCACTGAACAGTCTGGTGCTGCCGATCAACGCAGAAGTGGCGGATACCCGCAGCTATCTTGAACACAACAAAGGCTACTGCCTGAGTCGTCAGCTGCACAAAACCATCTCGCGCGATAAAGGCCGTTCGATTTTCAACGGTCACATTAAAGTGGCGAAGCATGCACTGAAAACCGACGGACAGATGACCAACAACAACCTGTTGCTCGGTCGCCTGGCGGAAGTGGATACCAAGCCGCAGCTGGAAATCTATGCGGATGACGTGAAGTGTAGCCATGGTGCGACCATCGGCCGTATCGACGATGAGCAGATGTTCTATCTGCGCTCGCGTGGTATCCCTGAAGATGCCGCACAGCAGATGATTATCCATGCGTTCGCGGCTGAATTGACCGAACTGCTGGAAGAAGAACCGCTGCGCCAGCTGGTGCTGGAACGCATTAGTGCGCGTTTCCCTGGAGTTGAGTTATGACTTTCGATCTCGAACGAATCAGAGCGGAATTTCCGATTCTGAAACGTGAGGTCAACGGACATCCGCTGGCCTACCTTGATAGCGCGGCCAGCGCTCAGCGCCCGCTCGCGGTCATCAATGCGGAAAGTTATTTTTACCAGCACGGCTATGCAGCCGTGCACCGTGGCATTCACTCGCTCAGTGCGCAAGCCACCACCGATATGGAAAACGTGCGCACCCAAGCCTCGCGTTTTCTCAATGCGGCATCGCCAGAAGAGATTATCTTCGTTAAAGGCACCACTGAAGGCATCAATCTGGTAGCCAACAGCTGGGGCGGCAGTCAGCTGCAATCGGGCGATAACATCATCATCACGGAGATGGAGCACCACGCTAATATCGTGCCGTGGCAGATGGTGGCGCAGCGCACCGGGGCTGAAATTCGCGTTCTGCCGCTTAACGAGCAGGGCGAACTGGCTGTTGAGCAGCTGAGCGGGCTGATTGATAGCCGCACGCGCCTGCTGGCAGTGACGCACGTTTCTAACGTCCTCGGTACAGTCAATCCGGTGAAAGCCATCGTGGCGCAGGCGAAAGCCGCGGGTGTTGTCACGCTGGTGGACGGTGCGCAGGCGGTGATGCATCACAAAGTGGATGTGCAGGATATCGATTGCGATTTCTACGTCTTCTCTGGCCATAAAATTTATGGCCCGACCGGTATCGGCGTGTTGTATGCGCGTAAAGCGCTACAGGAGATCATGCCTCCCTGGGAAGGCGGCGGTTCAATGATCGATCGGGTGATGCTGCCAACCGGCACCACCTGGAACACTGCCCCGTGGCGTTTTGAAGCCGGCACACCGAATACCGGTGGCATCATCGGCTTAGGCGCGGCGCTGAACTGGATCAGTGAGCTGGGATTGGATGTCATCAACGAACGTGAGACCTCTCTGATGCGTTACGCATTAGATAAGCTCGCGTCGGTACCCGACCTGATTATCTATGGTCCGGCACAACGCAGTGGCGTGGTGGCATTCAACCTTGGTAAGCATCATGCCTTTGACGTCGGGAGTTTCCTCGATCAATACGGCATTGCCATCCGCACCGGACATCATTGCGCTATGCCTCTGATGCGCCACTATGCGGTGCCCGCAATGTGTCGTGCCTCATTTGCGCTGTATAACAGTGAAGAAGAAGCCGATCGCCTGGCAGCAGGTTTGACGCGTATTCATCGTCTGCTGGGCGGTTGAGCAGATTTCAGGAGTTATCCATGGCGAATTTGCCAGAAAAAGAGAAGCTGGTGCGCAACTTTAACCGTTGCGCAAACTGGGAAGAGAAGTATCTCTACATCATTGAACTCGGTGCGAAATTACCAGAATCCTCTGAAAGCTTACAGCAGTCAGAGTATGTGATTTCGGGTTGTCAGAGTCAGGTGTGGATCCGCATGACCCCACAAGCTGATGGCACCATCGCCTTTGAAGGCGACAGTGATGCCGCCATTGTTAAAGGTTTGATTGCGGTAGTATTTAGCCTCTATCAGGGCTTGCAAGCGCAGGAGATTCTCGCGCTGGATGTCGGTCATTGGTTCGCAGAATTAGAGTTGACTCAACACCTCACTCCTACACGTTCTCAAGGATTGGAAGCGATGATTCGCGCGATCCGTCATAACGCTCAAAGCCTCAGCTAAGTTACACTCTCCAGACCCCGGCATGACCGGGGTCTGTTCCATCCGACAAAGAGAAAATTGCATGAAACCAGCGTTACGTTTAGCCGGTGCATTGCTGTTGTCCTGCTTCGGACTTTCTGCACCTGCATTTGCAACGGAATATCCCCTGCCAGCCGATAACAGCCGTTTAATTGGCGAGAATACCCTGACCACTGTCCCTGACGACAAACGGCCCTTAGAGAGCATCGCAGCGCATTATAAGATTGGGATGCTCGGCATGCTGGAGGCCAATCCTGGCGTCGATCCCTGGCTGCCCAAAGCGGGGACGCAACTGACGGTTCCATTACAAATGCTGCTGCCTGATGCACCCCGTGAAGGTATCGTCATCAACCTTGCTGAACTGCGTCTGTATTACTATCCGAAAGGGGAGAATCGCGTGGTGGTGTATCCAATCGGTATTGGCCAGTTGGGCGCAGCAACACCGAGCATGGTCACCAGCATCAGCCAGAAAATCCCCAATCCCACCTGGACGCCTACCGTCAATATCCGCAAACGCTACGCGAAAGAGGGCATCACCTTACCGGGTGTCGTTCCGGCAGGGCCAGACAACCCGATGGGCCTGTTTGCGATGCGTCTGGCGCGCGGTACCGGCCAGTATCTGATCCATGGCACCAACGCTGATTTCGGTATTGGGATGCGCGTGAGCTCAGGCTGTATTCGTTTGCGTCCGGATGATATCGAAGCGCTGTTCAACAGCGTGCCAAAGGGAACGAGGGTGCAGATCGTTAACGAGCCGATCAAGTATGCGGTGGAACCGGATGGCAAGCGTTACGTTGAGGTGCATCAGCCGTTGTCGCGCAATGAGAAGGACGATCCGCAAACCATGCCAATTGCGTTGACTGCGAAATCTAAGGCATTTATCAATAGTCAGAAGAGTGATACCGCACTGATCAAAGAGGCGATGGCGCGTCGTTCAGGGATGCCTGTACTGGTGAGCAGCGGCGAACCCGTCACGCAGGACACGGTGTTGCCGGATGTGCTGCAAACACAGCAGAGTGGCGCTGGGGCAGGACAAGCGACCATTAGCCAGGCAATGGGTGAGAGTGGCGCTAAACCCTGATTCAGGAAGGACCAAAATCAGGACAAAAAAAATGGTGCCACATGGGCACCATTTTTCAAACCAGAACTCTTACTTACGGTAAGAGTGAGCCTGGTTGTCCAGACGCTGGTTAGCGCGAGCCGCGTCATCTTTAGCAGCCTGAACGTCAGAACGGATTGCGTTCACGTCGTTGCTCAGCTGGTCAACTTTAGCGTTCAGAGTCTGAACGTCTGAAGACAGCTGGTCGATTTTAGCGTTGCTTGAGCAACCAGCCAGCAGAGTTGAACCCAGAATTACCGCGCCCAGTACCAGTTTAGTACGATTCATTATTAATACCCTCTAGAATTGAGTTAATCTCCATGTAGCGTTACAAGTATTACACAAAGCTTTTTGAGTTGAGAATAAATTTTTGATGAGAACATGCTTAAATTTGATCGTTCGCTCAAAGAAGCAGCGTTTCGCAGAAGATGATGAAAATATTTAGCTAAAACAGAGAGATTTAATCGGACTAACCTTAATTGTGCGGGATATTGAATAGTTATTATCGATTGGAAAAATCTGGATTTTGTATTAGCGCAAGAATAAAAAAAGCGCCCCGAAAAGGCGCTTTTAAATAAAACTTCAGGCAAAAATCAGAGTACGTGGACTGAAGCGGTGTTGGTCGTGCCACTTGGAACCAGTGCACCTGATACCATCACCACAACGTCGCCTTTCTGTGCATAGCCACTTTCCAGCGCCATTTCCTTGCCAATACGGTAGAAATCATCCGTTGAGGCAATTTCAGTCACCAGACGCGTCTCCACACCTTTGCTCAGAATCAGCTGACGTGCGGTGGTCGCATTGGTGGTCAGCGCCAGAATGGTGGCATCCGGGAAGTATTTACGAATCGCTTTAGCAGACTTACCGCCTTCGGTCGCCACCACAATCACTGGGGCTTCCAGCTTTTCTGCTGTTTCCACTGCGCCACGGCAAACCGCTTCGGTGATGCGCAGTTTGCGTGAATCCTGCAGCTCGCCAATGCGAGATTTCATCACGCGGTCGGTACGCTCACAGATGGTTGCCATGATGGTCACAGATTCCAGCGGGTAACGACCCTTAGCACTTTCACCCGACAGCATAACCGCATCAGTACCATCAAGGATGGCGTTCGCCACATCGCCTGCTTCCGCGCGGGTAGGGCGCGGGTTCTTGATCATTGAATCCAGCATCTGCGTCGCGGTAATGACCACTTTGCGTGCTTTGTTACATTTCTTGATCATCATCTTCTGCGCGAAGATCACTTCTTCAACCGGGATCTCAACGCCCAGGTCACCACGCGCAACCATGATGCCGTCAGACGCTTCCAGAATCTCGTCGAAGTTGTTCAGGCCTTCCTGGTTTTCGATTTTAGAGATGATCTGGATATGCTCGCCACCGTGGGCTTTCAGGTGCTCGCGAATCTCCAGTACATCCGAACGTTTACGGATAAAGGAAGCCGCGACGAAATCAACGCCTTGCTCGCAACCGAAGATCAGGTCACGTTTGTCTTTTTCAGCCAGCGCTGGCAACTGGATAGAAACACCTGGCAGGTTAACGCCTTTGTTTTCACCGAGGTCACCGTTGTTCAGCACATTACAGACGACCGTGTTTTCTGTCACTTCAGTAACCTGCATACCAATCAGGCCATCATCGACCAACACGGTGTTGCCGATTTTAAGGTCTTCGGTGAAGCCTGCATAGGTCACAGCAACACGTTCGCTGTTACCAATCACTGACTGATCGGTGGTGAAAGTGAAAGTCTGGCCGGCTTTCAATGAAACATCGTTGCCGCCTTCCAGTTTCATGGTACGAATTTCAGGACCTTTGGTGTCCAGCAGAATCGCGGCCTGACGACCGGTTTTTTCCATGACGGCACGCATGTTGGTGATGCGCTGACCATGTTCGGCATAATCCCCGTGTGAGAAGTTCAGGCGCATGACGTTCATGCCCGCTTCCAGCAGTTGAGTCAGCATCTCTTCAGATTCGGTTTTCGGACCGATAGTACAAACAATCTTGGTCTTTTTCATGTCAGGTTTTCTGTAAGTTGTGATGGATGATAGAGGTCGGGATTCGCGGCGTTTGGCAGCGAAGTGAAAATGTGTATGGTGTTGGTTTGGATCGTACAGGAGTAAGAATAGGTGACAGAGGCTAAGCGTGCAGAGAAGTTATGCAGTACGCGAGGGAACTGGCAGAGCAATGTTGCGCAAATCATTTGAGTTGTTGGCATAGGCACGTTAGCGCTGAAACCTTTCAGGTGGACAACGCGGCATAGTATAGACGCTAAGTATGCGAAAACCAATATAAAAGCTGAGAGAGAAAACGATGCAGATCAAGAAAAAGGGTGTTGCGCAAAGAGAGAGAAAACAAAGAGTGGTGCGCTCTAATGGACTCGAACCATCGACCCCCACCATGTCAAGGTGGTGCTCTAACCAACTGAGCTAAGAGCGCATTTTAGAAATTTGGTGCGTCCGAGTGGACTCGAACCACCGACCCCCACCATGTCAAGGTGGTGCTCTAACCAACTGAGCTACGGACGCACTTGGTGCGCTCTAATGGACTCGAACCATCGACCCCCACCATGTCAAGGTGGTGCTCTAACCAACTGAGCTAAGAGCGC